>NZ_JAGPYL010000138.1:0-16296 GCF_018070095.1 Micromonospora sp. U56 | reverse complement strand
ATCCCGGCGAGCCTCGACCGCCAACCGGGTCGCACGCTCACGCAGCTCATCGTTGTACTTCTTCGGTGCGGGCATCGGTGGTGTTCCTCCCAGGTTTCGATGTCTCCATCAAACCCGGTGCGGGACACCGGGTTTCGAAGAAGTCCGCGGCGATGATCGCGTGTGCTTGGCTGCGCAGGAAGGTCAGCCAGGTTTGGTGGTCGCGCTGGGGCGCGGGCTGGATCCCGTTGGTCTTGAGGATTTCCCAGACGGTGGAGGGGGCGACCTTGATGCCCAGGCCGGCCAGTTCGCCGTGGATTCGTCGGTAGCCCCAGCTCGGGTTCTCTCGGGCCAGGCGCAGGACGAGAGTTTGGATGCTGCGGACGGTGGGCGGCCGTCCGGCCCGTTTCGGCCGGGATTGTTTGGCGTGATGGCGGCGGAGCAGGTCGCGGTGCCAGCGCAGGACGGTGTCGGGGGAGACGATCAGGTGCAGCCGCCGCAGCTTGGGGCGGGAAAGCCGGTGCAGGAGGGCGGCGAGGAATGCCCGGTCGGGCGGGGTGAGACGGGGCTTGTCGATCTGGCGCTGCAGGATGGCGAGCTGGTGGCGCAGTATCAGAATCTCGACGTGGCTGCTACGAACGAACCGAGAAAGTCATCGACGCGTACTTCGACCTCGCCGACACGATCATCACCGTCCGTAGCCTGATCCGACGCACATGGACCACCTACCGGTGGGACACCCGTCCCACCCGCCGCCCATGACCACCACCCATTCCGCGCGACCTCTTAGCCTGGATCCACCGATTGGCCTTGGGTTGTGCTGGCGCGGCAGGCGTGAAGATGCCCTCTGACCTGGGAAAGTGGGAGTTCTCGAAGCTTCCATCAACCAAGTCGAGAGGGCATCTGTCAGGTGCGATTGTTCCATGGTCACCGCGGTGTGGACGCGGTATTCGACGAGCCGAGTCTGGTGTCGTGTGCCGGGCTGGTCCCGGTGATGCGTCTGGCCGAGCAGGTCGACCTCGCTGGCCTGGTGACCCGGCGAGTACGTCCCGATCTGACGACCGGGTCCAACCCGGGTGGCAAGGCCGCGGCGATTGTGGCGGGAATGGCCGCGGGCGCGGACAGCATCACCGACCTGGACGTACTGCGCCACGGCGGAATGGGCAGCCTGTTCGACGGGGTGTACGCGCCGTCGACGTTGGGCTCGTTCCTGCGGTTCTTCACCTGGGGACACGCGCTGCAGTTGGAGGCCGCCGCCCGGGATCTGCTGGCCGGCCTGGCCAGACGCACACCGCTGCTGCCGGGCGCCGGGACACTGGCCTACGTGGACGTGGACTCGTTGCTGCGCCGCGTTCACGGGCACGCCAAGCAGGGCGCGGCGTTCGGACACGCCAAGGTCGGCGGCTACAACGTGCGGCTGCGCGGCCTGTCACCGTTGGTCGCCGCGATCAGCACCGAGCAGGCCGCCCCCGTGGTCGCCGCGACCAGGCTTCGGGGCGGCAACGCCGGATCGGCCCGGGCCGCCGGATCGCTGGTGAAGCAGGCGATCACCACCGCCCGCGCCTGCGGGGCCACCGGGCAGATCCTGGTCCGTGGCGACTCGGCGTTCGGCTCCGGCCCGGTGGTGTCGGCCTGCCGCAAGGCCGGGGTGAACTTCTCCCTCACCCTGCAGTCCAACCCGAAACTACGGGCGGCGATCGACGATATCGACGAAACCGCGTGGACATCGGTGCGCTACCCCGGTGCGGTGTTCGACGAACAGACCTAGCGCTGGATTTCGGATGCCGAGGTCGCCGAAACCGAGTACACCGCCTTCGAGACGACCACCCACAAGGCCACTGCACGGCTGGTGGTACGCAGAGTCCGAGAACGCAATCCCGCACCAGCGGGCCAGGAGGAACTGTTCCCCACCTGGCGGTACCACGGGTTCCTGACCGACACCGAGCTGCCCACCGTGGAAGCGGATCTGACCCACCGCGCCCACGCCATCATCGAGCAACTCTTCGCCGACCTCATCGACGGGCCCCTGGCACACATGCCCTCGGGCCGCTTCGCCGCCAACGCCGCCTGGCTCACCCTCGCCACGATGACCCACAACCTCACCCGCGCCGCCGGCACCCTGGCCAGCCCCAACCACGGCAAAGCCCGCGTAGCCACGATCCGACGCCAACTCATCAACGTCCCCGCCCGCATCGCCCGCCGAGCCCGACGAATCGTCGTCCACCTGCCCACACGGTGGCCCTGGCAGACAGCCTGGGAACAACTGTTCACCGCGACCCACGCCCCACCCACGCCAGCCTGACCCTGCCCGACCGCCCGCATGGGCCCCACCATCCGCACGAGCATGCCGGAGACCGAGCCCGGCAGACCGAACACACCCATCACCCAAGCCATCCACAAACATCAGTACACAGAGACCCGGGGGCACCAACCAACATCAAATCGGTGGATCCAGGCTGAGGGGAGTGTGCATGTGGCTGCGGATGGCGGGGTGGGAGCGCGAACTGGCGGGCGATGACGTAGCCCTGTCACTCGGGGCGAACCGCGGCCCCTGTCCGCCGATTTGGCGCTGCGGCACCATGATCTGATGGCGCAGGGCGAGGATCTCGATGTCCTTGTTCCGGTCGCTCGTCGGCAGCAGCCGGAGCATCGCGAACATGTTCGTCACCCCGAGGTACGCCAGTCGTAGCAGCATGGCCGGCCATCATCGCCCACTGATCGTCGGCTTTCCCCACCCCGCCATCGGCGCCCAGGATCAATGTCTCCGGATCCTCTGCGAAGAGGCCGCTACCAGGTCGGATGGTTTCTCGGCAAGCGCACCGCTGGGTGGCCTTGGCCTCGCCGCGGAGAAGTTCGTCGGCGGCCACCTGTACCACGCGTCCTCGACCCGGGCGCCGGCCTCGGTTCGGGCGGTACGCCCGGCGGCCTCGGGAGCCTGCTTCTCGCGCCGGCCCGGTCGCGCTCGGCGATAGCCGCGTCCCGGTCGCGGTGGGCCTGATCGCGGTCGGCCCCGGCGGCCCGGGCCCGGCTGATCGCGTCACGCATGGCCTGTTCGGTCTCGGCGATGCGGGCCAGGGCGTCGACGTCGTGGACCGCGGCGATCGGCTTGCCGGTCCACAACGCGGCGACGTCGTGCCCGGTGCGCGGGTCACACCGACAGCAGCGGGACCAGCATGCCCTCGTACAGGCCCGGCTGGCAGGTCACGACGACGGCCCGCATGGCGTACGCCTCGTGGACGGTGTGTCGGGTGGCGAGGTCGCCGGGCCAGCTGCCGACTTCGATCGCGCTGTGCTCGGAGAGGGTGAGGGACCGGACGCCGGGCGTTAGCAGGATCGGTTCCCAGCCGCCGGTGCCGACCTTGATGTGCGTTTCGGCGTCGGCGATCGCCGTCGTCGGCAGCAGCAGATTCCAGTAGCCGCGCTCGGCCTGGTCGAGCAGGTCGACGACGGGCGGATGGGCGTCGAAGAGGGCGATGATCGCCGTCGTGTCGAGCACGCGGGGGTGGCGTACCCTCACGCGGCGGCCTGGCCGGGGGTGCGATAGATCTCGGTCGCCTTGGCGTCGGCGGCGTCCTGATCGGCTTCCCAGCGCCGGCGCTCAGCGTCGGTGAGGGGCTCGGGTGCCGGACGGCCGAGGGCGGCGAACATCCGCTGGGAGGCGGTGGGCTGCGGTGCGTCGGGCATGGGGTCAGGGTACAGCCTCGCCGGCTCGGCGGGGACGACTGAGGCCGGCGGGGTGGGCGTTCCCCCGCCGGCCTCAGGAGCCTCTTCGGCCAGGCGGGTGGTCGGGCCGTGTAGTTAATCACGCCGTTGGTGGAGGTGAACGTGACGCTGCCCGGGATCGGTCCGATTCGGCCGAGGGCGCCAGCCGGACGTCGTCCACGCCGCCGGCGGCCAGCCGCACGCCGCCGTCCAACGCGATCGTCTGCTGGACGGCGTGATCGCCGGCGGTAATGGACGAACCGGCGTGGCTGAACACGGCGTCGGCTAGCCCGCTGATCGCGGCGCTGCCGCTCGTACTCGCGGCGGCCGCGCTCCGGCGGGGTCAGGCTGCTCGGTGCGATCCGTTCCAGTAGCGGTCGTCAGGGCGGCCGGTGGACGGCCGCCGTCACCGGTGGCATCGACGGTCAGCGCCAAGTGTCAGCCGACAGTATCCGGTGACTGGGGAGTGGTCTCACGTCAGTTGCAGTTCTTTATGGAGGAGGATCATGTAGTTGGGGTTCAACTCGGGCCACCGACACGAACCCCCATGCCTACGGTAGGCGGGTCGCGATGGGTAGGCGCACGTCGTTCTCTTGTGACGGGAGGTCCCGATGGTGGGGGAGCGGGGCGCGGTGAGACTCTGGCGACGTCCTGTCGGCGTGCCCCCGTTTACCCCCCGAAAACCCTGGCCTGACGTTGACAATCAGTGACAAGGGGGGGTCAGCGCCTGGCGGTGTCTGTGCAGGTCAATGCCAACTTGCGGTAAGCGATGACAAGCCCGGAATGGCTGCGGTCCGTAACAAGGGGTCGTCGGTTCGAATCCGGCCGTCCCGACACTGATCAGAGGGCATATCCGATCGATGGATATGCCCTCTTCTCGCGTCCGGATGACTAACCGAGTGACTACGCCTCAGCGTCGAAGATCCGATCCATGGCTACGGCACCGCCGAGGAGCACCGGCCGCAGTTGGTGCCGGTAGACGCTCTCGGTGACGGTCGTGCCGGAGTGCCCGCAGAGGTCCGCGATCTGCTCGATGCTCACACCGCTGTCGGAGAGCAGCGAGACGAAACTGTGCCGCAGCTCGCGGGGTGTCCAGTCGCGCGGGTCGAGGCCCGCTCTGGCGACGACGGGGCGGAACGCCCGCAGCACGTTGTGCCGATCGAGGGCGGTGCCAGCGGCGGAGACGAAGACGAGCCGGTCAGCGGAGGGCTGGCCCTGGTCTTCGTGATGGATGGTGAGCGCGATGACGCACCGGGCCGGCAGGGCCAGGGTGCGACGCGACTTCCTGGTCTTGGTGTCACCATCGGCGCGTACCGAGCGCCAGACCTGGATGGAGGGCGGCAACGGCGGTTCGTTGGCCGGCTTGCCCTTGAGGTCAACATGCGCCCAGGTGAGTGCCCGTAGTTCCTCGGTACGGGCACCGGTCAGCAGTGAGACCACGATGTAGGCGTGCAACGCGCTGCTCTCCGCAGCCACCAGGAGCGCCTTAGCCTGGTCGAGGGTCAGGGATTTGGAAGGACGACCGCCGCGACCGTTGGGAACGGCGCAGAGCGCGACAACGTTGCGCTTGACCTTGTCCCGCGCCATGGCCCGATTGACCGCGCGGTTCAGCAAGGAGTGAAGGAGCCGAAGAGTCCGGGTGCTCAGGTGTTGGGCCTTGCCCATGAGCCAACGGTCGACGTCGGTCGCAGTGAGGTCCCGCAGCTTCCTCGCGCCGAGCTCGCCGACAATGTGAGAGTTTGCGAGGGTGGCGTAGTTCGCTTTGGTGCTCTCCGACTGTCTGCTGAGCCCGTACGTCAACCAGTCGTTGAGAGCATCGGCCACGGTTTGTCCATCCTGGACGAGCGCCAGGCCGTTCTCGTAGTCGCGGATCTTTTCCCGCAGTTTGGTGCGGGCTTCGGTCTTGGTCTTGCCGCTGCCTTTGCGCACGATGCGCTTGCCTGCCGGGGTGTAGCCGACGGTGACGGTGGCGATCCAGCGTTGCCGGGACTCGTCCCAGTGCAGGCCGCCTTCTCCTCGGGCGCGGCGTTTCGTCATTGGGTGCCTCCCTTCTGAGCTTCGTCTTCCAGCAGGTCGACGTAGGCGGTAATGGCGGCGGCGGGAACGAGGCGGGTGCGGCCTTGCCGGACGGTGCGAAGCCTGCCGGCGCGGATCTGCTCGTAGATCACGGAGCGGGACAGGCTGAGCAGTCGCATCGCCTCCGGGATGCGGTAGAGCGCCTTGGCGGGCGCGTCGAGGGCGGGTGCGGTCAAACGGTGCTCCTTCCATCGGGGACAGGTTGACCGTCAAGACTGGCTTGACGGTGGATCGGTGACCGGTCAGGCGGCGGCAAGTAACTCCTCCCGGGCGACTTCGTGTCGCTCGCGGGCCATGGCGGCGGCGGTGTTGGCCAGGAGGGCGTCTCCGGTGGTGCGCCAGCCGGAGCCGGCGTAGGACAGCAGACCGACGATCAGCGTTGTCTCTTCGTCAGCGGGCTGGTCGGCGTATTCGTGGCCGCCCTCGGTGCGTCGCCAGATGACCCGCGCTTCACGGAGGATGCGGAAGGTGACCGAGTAGCGGCGGCTCCTGGTGAGGAAGTGGCCACCAAAGCCGAGCATGTGCGCCCACCGCCGAAGCTGCTGCCAGTCGCGATGTTGGCCAAGGGTCCAGCAAGCGTCGACGAGCCGTTCGGGGTGGGTGCCGTGCTCGTTGGCGTAGAGGTCGATGACTTCGCCGTCGAGGCGGCGGGAGACGTGGCCGGTGGCTTCGGTGCTCTTGGTGGCGTACTTGGCCAGGTAGCCGGCGACCTTGCCGTCGGTGATCTCCCCGTCGGCGGTGACGGGGCGTACGTCGACCTGCTCGCCCCAGGCGATGCGCCAGCCGGCCGGGTTGGCGGGGTGCGGGCGGGTGGTGAAGGCGACGGTGGCGGCGCGTGCTCGATGGCGGCGACCAGGTCGTCAACGGTCAGGGCAGCCGGCCGCGGCACGACGGCGTCCGGGTCGGCATCGACGCCGTCGAGGCGGACGATGGCGTGATAGTGCACGACGGCGCGGCGTTGCATCTCGGCAACCTTGCCGAACGAGGGCTTGACCGGGGACACCCGGCGCAGCCGACCGGAGGCGGTGACCTGGTCGACCGGGGGAAAGCCGAGAGTACGGGCGCGGGCGTTGAGGTGGCGGGTGATGGCGATGGTGGTGCGGCGCCACAACTCCGGCGCGGAGTGGTTCCACACGACCTGGGCGTCATAGTCGTAGCAGTCCAGACACAGCGGCTGACCGAGCCGAGGATCGCCTTCCTCATGCCGAGCCCAGCAGACGGTGGGCTGTCCGTGCTCGCAGGGCCGGACGGTGGGGTCGGATGCGCGGCGGGGGTGGCAGGATTCGGCGCGGCAGTCGCAGCGGCGGCGGTTGCCGCAGGTGTGGCGCTTCACGACCCGGGTGTGAACGGTGCCGAACGACGGGGCGGTGAAGGTCGGAAAGACCGCCGGGTGGCCGGCGACAGTGGCGGGGATGCCTTTGCCGCCGGCGAGGCCGGCGCGCAGGAGTTGGTAGGCGTCGCGTTGGTAGGTGCGGGCGCACGAGGGGCAGACGGCGTGGCGGCGGTTGCCGCACGGCTTGTAGATTTCCCCGTCTGGCAGGTCAGCGGTCGACACGGAGGTGAGGAGCTGGCCGGTGGCCCGTTCGATGGTGGCAACTTCACCGGCGAGGCGGATCGGGTGGGAGCAGCCCGCGGCTGCCTTGACATGGTCGAGCCAGTCGAAGACGCGAGGGTCGCAGGCGCGAGCGAAGGCGGACTCGTCGCGGCCGGTGAACGAGCCGGGCGAGCCGGTGGCGGGGTGCGGCCGGTGCCCCGGACCAGACGGGTGAGCCTGGTCCGGGACAACGGTGGTGAGGTCAGCGGCCACGGGTGCGGACCGCCTTCATCGGGAGGTGCTGGATGGGGCCGGTGCCGAACGGGTTCGGGTGCTCGAAGATCCGGCCGAGCAGGGAGGCCACATGCGCGGGCAGGTCGGCCCGGTGGTGCTCCCAGAGGTAGATGTCGCGGATGAGTTGGTAGGTCTTCGGCAGCTCGATCCCGTCGCGGGCGGCGAGGATCTTCAGGCGGCCGATCAGTTGGACGGGTTCCCAGCCCCGGGCAAGGCGGGGTTGACGCCACACGTAGGCGGCGGGTGCTCCGGTGGTGGTCATCGGGCCACCTCGATCAGCACCGCTAGGTCGACGCCCAGGACGCGGGCGAGGTCCCGCAGGACCGACAACCGATCCACGGGGATGCGGTCGTGTTCGACCTTGGCCAGCCAGGTTTCCGACCAGCCAACCAGTTGCGCGCAGACCACCTGCGACAGACCGCGACGGCGGCGCAGCCGCGCCACGGTCGGACCGAAGGTGACAGCGGGGTTGACGATGGCCCGCCCGGTGGCGGGCCGGTTCAGGATGGTGGCGGTCATCAGGCCACCGCCAATTCCGCCTCATCGGCCCGAGTGGCGATGCAGCCGCGGCATTGGCACTGCTGATTGAGTGGGTCGGGGCAGCGGTTCGTCGGGCACCACTGGCAACCGGGACGGCCGCACCAGTAGCAGAGTTCGATGGTTTCGTCGGCAGTGAAGCCGGGCAGGCCGAACAATCGGCCCAACAGCCCCTCGTAGAACGGGGACACCGTGACGCTGCCGCTCTCCCAGCGGCACAGGTTTCGCTTGAAGGTGGCCCATTCCGGCAGCCGCACGCCCTCATCGGCGGCGACCTTGCTCAGCCGGCGGAACACCTCCAGCTGCGACCAGCCACGAGACTGACGCAGCTTCTTCCAGGGCCAGACGACGGGTTCGGGGGCAGGTGCAGAGGTGGCGTTCGTGCACAGCACGGACAGGACATCCAGCAGCATGGTGCGATCGAGCACCGCAGGCAGGTTCAGCGCCTTCCCAGGGGCCAGCGCGTCCCGAAGCGCCGCCAGAGCAGACAGCAGGCGAGCATCGGACAGCGCCGAGGAGTGGCCCGAGGCGCAATGAGCAGGGTGAACGGTACGCTGGACGGCATCGTTGTTCCTTTCGCAGAGGGCCGATGCACCGGGCCTCGACGGGCCGCAATCCCGTCGGGGCCTTTTTTTGCGCTCCCCGTATCCCCTGTAAAGGGGGGTTGCGCATCGATGTATGACCGAAGCTGTAGTTGGCGGCGACGGGCGCACCCGGCCCAACCGAGCTGATCCGGCGAGTACGCGCCATCGAGGCCGCTGACCCGTCCTGCATGAAGTGGGCACGCAACAAGCGCAGCGACGACGCCACCGCCGTCTACGCCGCCTGAGCAGCCAATGCGCGAGCAGGGCCGCCGGCTGCCAGCGATGCGTGGTCTCGCATGATGGTTGACGAAACGGCTTCGCAGGACGCTTGACGCCAGGTCGAGATCAAGCGACCTAGACGCGGTCATGGCCCGGTGCGCACCCGCGTAAAAGTTGCAGCCTGGCCGCGATCGATAGAAGAGGGACGAAGCTAGCGGTGGTGGGTACTCTGCTCCACCATGGACGAGCCTCGGAACGGCAACCACATTGGCATACCGGGGGTCCTGTTCTGGTGCGGTCTGCCGGTCGCGGCCGTGTGGCTGGGCCGTTATTTCTGGCCGCCGGTGATTCGCGTGGCAGTGGACGCGCTGGGTGCCGACGTCGGGTTGTTCTTCGTTCTGGGATGGGCGCCAACAGGGCTCGGCATGGTCCTCTTGGCCGCCGCGCCCGTCGGCGACGAGGCGTTCCGCCGGCGGCCCTGGACATTCCTGTTGGGTGCGTGCGCGGTGATGGCGATCCTTCAGCTCGGACTGCTCCGGCTCGGACCGCGCCTCACTGGCGTGTACGTGGACGTCCTCTTGGCATACGTGCTCGGCATGTACGCGGCCTGGGCCATGCTTTTCACCGTTCTGCCCGTCATGTACCTGGCCATCAGGGCGCTCACCGCTTGGAAACAGCGGGGCCATAAGCCCCTGGCCAACATCGCTAGCCGTCGCCCCGCCCGGATCCTTCTGGCAGTCAGTGAACTCGCCGCCGTCCTCGCGCTGCTCCCATGGGCTGCCCAAGGCGTGGCCGCGATTCGCTAACTGGTCGCCGCTGTTGAACCTCGACATTTCGGCGTCAACGGCCTCGCCGTGCAGTGGGTGTCGAACATCAGCCGAGGCCGCCGTGTCAACCATCAACCGGCGCTGCCAGCGAAGTGGTGAGAACTTTCTGTACGTCTTCAAGGCGGCCCTGAGCGGGCCGCACGCGCCGCCGCCTGGGCGCGCGCCGGCCGCTGCCGCTGTCGCTCTGCGGCCGTCACGCCGGACGCCCGGCGGCTGGCGCGGACAGCGGGAAGCCCGGAGGGCCGCCGCAGAACGACAGACCGTTGACCGGGTGGTGGTGGGCCGGCAGCCGGCCGGGCCGCGCGGCCGCATCCCGCGCGGCGTAGGGGAGGGCACGCCGGCCGCGTCGGCGAGCTGGCGGCGGTCGCGGGGTTGCGGTTAGGGCGCCTCCGGCGGGGGCGCTCCGGCTCCAGGATGGCCGGGGCTCCGTCGGCGGGTCGCGGTCCGTGGGTGGTTGCGGTAACCATCCCGTCTGTCATCGACCCGGGCAAGCCGAGCAGACCACTGCCCGACCCGCCAGCGTCCGTACGAGCCGTCAAGGTCCGCATGACGTGGCGGGCCGGGCGGTGGCCCGCTCCCCAGAAGGGCGGGTCGATGGCAGACGGGATGGCAACACTCCTCGGGGCTGCTGCCGCCGGCTAAAGCATGCCCAAAGCCCGCCAGTGAGCGATCACGACGGCCACCATGTCACCGAGGCAGACATGGCGGAAGCGCTGCTCGGACGCCTGTCTACCTCTCTACCTCCTGGACGTCCACCAGCTCCGCGAGGTGGGCCCGGTAGTTCGGACAGGTCGTGATGTTCTCGTGCGAGCAGTTCAGCCCGGCATCGAGGAGGTCGAGCGCCGACCGCAGCGCCGCCATCCTGGCCTGCAGCACGCGGCGGTTGCGGCGCAGCACGTCCTTGCGTGCGGCGGTGTGGATCGAGGCGAGGAACTCCCCGATGTCCGGCAGCGGCAGGCCGGCCTGCTTCAGGCGCACGATAGACGCCACCCGGGCCAGGTCGTCGCGGGTGTAGCGGCGGCGGCCGCCCTCGACGCGGGCGGGGCAGAGCAGGCCCACCGACTCCCAGTGCCGTAGTACGTGCGTCGGCAGGCCGAAGTGGTCGGCCACCTGGCCGATCGTCATCGGGCTTGACTTCATGTCGACATTAAGTCAGATCATGGTGGGCATGTACAACCTGCTTGCTGTCCTCGATGCCTTCGACGCGCAGCCCCAGGCCCTCGAACTGCGCGCACGTTCCTACGAGCTGCTCGGCGACCTCACCGGCCGAACCGTGGTTGACGCCGGCTGCGGCCCTGGCCGCGCGGTCGCCGAGCTGGTCGAACGCGGGGCCCGCGCAATCGGCGTCGACCTCGACCCCGACATGATCGCTGCGGCCCGGGAGCGCTGGCCGACCGGCGAGTTCCACGTCGGCGACGCCTACGAGCTGCCGCTGGAGACCGGATCGGTTTCCGGCTACCGCGCGGACAAGGTGTTACACACGCTCGACGACCCGGCGCGAGCCGTGGCCGAGGCACGCCGGGTGCTTGCGCCGGGCGGCCGGGTCGTGCTGCTAGGCCAGGACTGGGACACGTTCGTCATCGACTCGGACGAGCCGGAGACCACCCGCCGGCTGATCCAGGCGAAGGCAGACTTGCTCCCGTCGCCGCGCGTTGCCCGGAGGTACCGCAACCTGCTGCTCGACGCCGGGTTCACCGATCCGGTCGTCGAGGTGCACACCAGCGTGTTCACCGACGACACCGCGCTCGGCCCGCTGCACCGGATCACCGACAAGGAGGGCTGGCTCGCCGAGCAGGCCGAGCGCGCCCGCACGAACCGGATCTTCGTGGCGGTGCCGATGTTCCTCGTCGCAGCGCAGGGATAAGCGTCAAGCTCGGGTCAAAGGCGCTGTCGGGCGGGCCGGTTTCCCTTTCGCGCCATGGAAATTGCCCCCAGTTCTCTCAGGGTTCCGAGCTGTTGACCTTTGCTCATGTGTCGCCCGGTCACCGCATGTCACCGGAACATCAAAGGAGAGAAGGAGCCGGCGACCGCGCACGTGGTCGCGGACGTGCCACGCCGACCCTCGGGCGAGACGTCGTTGATGGCAGGCCAGTGTTGACAAACGAACGTCTGCCGACACTCCACCCGGCGCCGAACAAAGATCCAATCCTGCCTCGGTGGCCGCAGAGCCGAGACGCGAGGTGCACCGGAGCGCCAGCACCGGCGGCCGTTTCGTGACGGAGACGGCCTCGGAGCTGCACGAGTCCACTACCGAGAATCAGCACCTCCGACGGGTCGCAGGAGGTCGAGAAGCTGGGCGGTCGGGCGGTTCGCGGTCACAGGTCTTTGGCCATGTTGCGCCCGGTCTCGGTGAAGCCCAGCTGCTCGTAGAGGGCCCGGGCGGCGGTGTTGTGGGCGAAGACGTGCAGACCGATTCTGGTCAGCGCGTTGTCGTGGCACCAGCGCTCGGCGGCCAGCATGATCGCGCGGCCGTAGCCCTGGCGGCGTACGTCGGGTTCGACGGCGACGTTGTAAACGAACGCAGTGTCGTGGGTGACTTTGATCCAGAGGAAACCGACCCGGCGGTCGCCGTCGTAGGCGTACCAGAAATGGTGGTCAGGGGTGGCGGACTCGTCGGGAAGTAGCTGCGCGTAGGTGTCGGCGGCGTTGCTGGCCGCGTACTGCGCCGACTGGCCCGACGCGGCGAGGCTCTGCGCGTAGTGCGCCTCGGCCTCGGTCCGCCACGGCTTGTACTGATCCTCGGTCATCGGCTCTAGCCGTACGTCCGTCATGATCGACAACCTACCGAGTCCAATGCACCCGCGCGCACTCTCAGTGCGGGGCCGCCAGTCCTCGGCGACCCTAGCGTTAGAAGAAGTCGGCGCGGGATGAACCAGTAGTGGCCTCCGCCAAGACGGCCGCCAGGCGGCCGACTGTCACCTGGCTGTAGAGCCCGCTCGCGGCTTAGGTTCAAGCCTCAGCCTCACCAGAGTCCGTGCCCGATCCGTGCCCGATGCAGCGGTCAACATCGGTCAGCGGAGGTCCGCCGCAGCGCTGGGTCGGGTCGTCCAGGCATCCACGACCAGCCGGCACCACGAGCGGGGGTCGCGACTCAACCCGATTCCCAAGCTGTTCCTGGGTCCCTTCGGGGCGCCGCACATGCGGGAAAATGGACACGCCAACCGCCCCGAGGCCCGTAATCAAAGCCGTGGCGCGGGGTGGGAGCACGGCGGGCCATAGCTGTTACCTGCAGTTTGTCACTCTGGCCGTCGGCTGGGGAGCCCATTTTCGGGTCTGAGGCTATGCACCTTCCAAACTGAAGGTCGTATCGTCTGCGCGTGAGCGAGGACGCCTTCGTTTTCCCGGCCATGCCAAAGGTCAATGTCGTTCGGCTCTTGGGCGTGCTCGCCGAGGCTCAGCCGGGCCAGTGGGTTGCACCGGGGCCAGTCTTCGTCTGGCTGGTGGAGGAGGACCGCGACTTGTACGTCGACTGGGAGCCCGACATGGTGGCGACACTAGAGCGGGCTGTCGGACAGCGGCCCACCTGGGCGGTCCAGATTAACTACCGAGCTTCGCGCCGGGACGAGATGATGACGCTGACTCGGGCGTTGATGCGGTCGGGCGGTGTGGCGGTAGACGACTTCGTGGACCACGTCTGGACAGTCGAAGAGATCGCGGCCGACGCCCTCGTCCGGGGTGGCAGGTTCGGCGAACCGCCGGTGTGGCGGTGAGCACCAGGTGGTGGGTAGCGGCGGGCTGCGTGCTGACGGATCGCGCAAGAAGCGGGTGACCAACTGGGTGACAATCGGGACGGACACCAGCGGACGAGCGGGGACCGTGGTGGACGGTTCCGGCAGTTCAGTCCCCAGGAAGCGCCAGGTCAGAGCCCCGCGTTGGTTGCCTGGGGGTCAAGGAGTCTCCGGGGCACACGGAGGTCTCATCCAGCCCGGTGAGGTTGTTCCTACTCCAAGTCTGCCCTGTCCCAGCCGGGTGGGATCTTCTGTAGACCGATTAGGACGTCTAGGGCGTGTCCTGCCGATCTTGTGGTGGTTGATCGTTGACGATGTGCCGGTGGTGCGTCGTGGTGAGTTGACCGATGAGGCGTGGGTGGTGATCGCGCCGCTGCTGCCGGAGCCGGGTGGTGCTCGGGGGCGGTGGCGGGATCACCGGCAGGTCATCAATGGGATCCTGTGGAAGCTGCGTACAGGTGCGCCGTGGCGTGACCTGCCGGAACGCTTCGGGCCGTGGAAGACCTGCCACGAACGCCTGCGCCGCTGGACGGCTGACGGCACGTGGGATCGGATCCTGGCCGCGGCGCAGGTGCATGACGACGGCACACCGGTGCAGTGGACGATCAGCGTCGACTCGTCGATCGTGCGGGCGCACCAGCATGCCGCTGGCGCCCGCAAAAAGGGGGCTCCCCGGCAAGTCCGGCGACGCCTGGTGCGCAAGATGGCGAGGCCATCGGCCGGTCCCGCGGCGGGCTGAGCACGAAGATCCATCTCGCCGTCGATGGCCGCGGCCGGCCGTTGTCGATCCTGCTCACCCCAGGTCAGGCCGGCGACAACCCGCAACTGTTGGCCCTGCTGGACGCGATACGGGTCAACGAGCCCGGACCCGGCCGGCCCCGCAAACGCCCCGAGGTACTGATCGCGGACAAGGGCTACGCCCACGACTCCACCCGCCGCGCCCTGCGACAACGCGGCATCCGGCACGTCATTCCCGAACGCTCGGACCAGGTCGCCCGCCGCGCCGCCAAAGGCAGCGCCGGCGGCAGACCCCCAGCCTTCGACAAGGTGATCTACCGCAAGCGCAACGTCGTGGAACGCTGCTTCAACCGACTCAAACAGTGGCGTGACCTGGCCACCCGCTACGCCAAACGCGCATCCCTCTACCGATCCAGCCTCGTCCTCATCGCCGCCATCATCTGGCTTCCATGATCGACAGGACAGACCCTAGGCCAAGATGCTCCTTCAGCAGGTACTTGAGATTGCGGCCCTCGATAATCTCGATGCGTCCGTTTGCGGCGGCGAAGTCGCGGCTCGCCTTGCCAACCCAAGAGGTAGTGACGAGGACGCCCTTGCCCGCACGCTTGTGATCCATTACGCCAGCAAGTGCATGGACAGCTTCTAGGCCGACGATTTTGCTGTAACGCTTTGCTTGAATGATGCAAAGCCCGCCCACAATCGGATCCTCATTGACAGCGACACCGTCGACACCCTCATCCTTGGAGGGTTGCGTAACCAAGGACTTCATGCCGAGGCTCTCGAAAAGGCTACGGATAAGATGCTCGAACTCTCCAGAAGAAAGTGTCAGTAGGCCCGTACGACTATCCAAGCCGGCGACGACATCCATTCCATCGACGAACTTGTACTTTGAAAGGTCAAAAGAAACTACTGGCCTGACGCCTTCGAGGTCGTACGGGTGCGGAGAGACAATGGCGTTCAGGTGGTTACGAAGGCACAGCACCGGATCCAGTTCTGGCTCATCGAGCTGTACAACGGCAAACTTGTCCCGCTCCGCGCCCACGCTCATGAGCAGCGGGCGAATGGCGCGACCAGTTGCCTTGTCCTTGGTCGAAGCGTAGCCGTTGAAGACGATGCTGGTGATGAGGTCTGGAGGAGTCGCGCCGAAAGTCTCATCAATGGTGCGCAACGTTAATCGAGCCAGGACGTCGCCGTACAGCTTCTTAGTCTCGGATTCCTTGCGCGGTATCGCAACCATGCCTTTCGTCGTCGTATAGCGGTAAGCGGCGACCGTGGGCACGACGTCTCGAAGCGGTAGCTCGTATTCGATCAGTAGCTCACTGGAGGCGGGATCATAGTGAGCAGCAACCTTGCCTGTCAGGCCCTCTGGGTATCGAGACTGGGCGAGGACATGCTGTAGACGCTCAACAAACGCGTTTGGTCCGCCGTGGGTCAACGCCGCCCTAAGCTCAAGGGCAGCTCCGGCGGCCCGCCGGTTTCTGTGGGCTAGCAGTTGTGCGTACTCGGCAACCCTCGTGCTGATGGCCTCGGTCCGAAACTCGGCTTCTGCCGTCTTGCGGGCGTGTGCGTCCCGCTCCGCCAGGCGCTTCGCAGCGGCCGCCTCCTGCGCCTGTGCGCGGCCATCAGCAGCTCGCTGACGTTCCTCAACACGCTGGCGTTGGAGGGCCTCCCGAGCTGCCTTCGCCTCTGCTTGGTCGGCTAGACGCTTCGCCTGCACTTCTTGCCGCAGCCGCGCTGCCTCTGCCTTCTTGACAGCTGCCTCGGCTTGCTTAGCCTCGCGGTTTGCCTCGGCTTCATGACGCTTCTGTTCGGCCACCAACTCGCGGTGCCAGCGCGCCTCTGCTTGCGCTTGGAGCTTCTTGGTCTGCTTACGCGCGTCGAGCATCTGAGCAATCAGGCCCTTGCGTCGCGCCATGCGTCCTCCGAAGCTCCGCAGTAGACAAGCACGACCGGGACTGCCCCCGGTTCGGTTGACTCCCCACCTGTGAGGATGCGTTCCTCGCTGGAAGGATGTCTGTCATGCCGAAAGCGTTCCCCCTGGAGTTCCGCCGTGACGTGGTCGCGGTCGCCCGCAAGGG
>NZ_JAGPYL010000137.1:0-16336 GCF_018070095.1 Micromonospora sp. U56 | reverse complement strand
GTTGCATCTAGTCCCCGGGGAGGGCCCACGCATGGACGCGCGCTATCCGCCGATCGAGCCGTACGACGACGGCATGCTCGACGTCGGCGACGGCAACGCCGTGTACTGGGAGGTCTGCGGCAATCCCGACGGCAAGCCCGCGCTCGTCGTGCACGGCGGACCGGGCTCGGGGTGCGGCACCGGGGTCCGCCGGTTCTTCGACCCGGCGCGCTACCGGATCGTGCTGTTCGACCAGCGTGGCTGCGGGCGCAGCACCCCGCACGCCAGCGACCCCGCCACCGACCTGCGGCACAACACCACCCACCATCTGGTCGCCGACACGGAGCGCCTGCGCGAGCACCTGGGCGTGCGGCGCTGGCTGCTGCACGGCGGGTCGTGGGGCTCGACCCTCATCCTGGCGTACGCGCAGCGGCACCCCGAGCGGGTGTCCGAGATCGTCATCAACGCGGTCACCAGCACCCGCCGCTCGGAGATCGACTGGCTCTACCGCGGCGTCGGCCGGTTCTTCCCCCAGCAGTGGGACCGCTTCCTCGCCGGCGCGCCCGGCACCCCACGCGACGGCGACGTCGTCGGCGCGTACGCCCGGCTGACGGCCGACCCGGACCCGGCGGTACGCGAGCGCGCCACCGTGGACTGGTGCGCCTGGGAGGACGCGGTCGTCTCGGGAGAGGCGGCCGTGACCAACCCGTACAGCGACCGCCCCTCGGCAGCCCGGACGGCCATGGTCCGGATCTGCTCGCACTACTTCGCCCACGGCGCCTGGCTGGAGGAGGGCGTCCTGCTGCGCGACGCGCACCGGCTCGCCGGCATTCCCGGGGTGCTGATCCACGGCCGGCTCGACCTGAGCAGCCCGTTGGACACCGCCTGGCAACTGCACCGGGCCTGGCCGGGCTCCGAGCTGATCGTCGTCGAGCAGGCGGGGCACTTCGGCACCGAGGAGACCCGGGGCCACGTCGTGCGCGCCCTCGACCGCTTCGCCACCGCCGGCTGACGCCGCGCCCGCGCCACGGCTCCTACTCTTCGACGGCCTTCGGACGGCCACCTCGGGCACGTCGCGCCGGGCGGCTCACCGCAACGCCACGTCCGATCGCCGCCAGCGATCGGCGTCGCCCGCGCGCAGAGTCGGGTACGGCCGGGTGGACCGCACCGGCCGTGGGCGTTCGCGAAGGGCAGGACCATGCACGTCGTACCCGATCTGAAGGTGCTCTACTTCGGCACCCCGGTGGTGTTGATCAGCTCCCGGAACCCGGACGGGAGCGCCAACCTCGCGCCGATGTCGTCGGCGTGGTGGCTGGGCCGGTCGGCCATGCTCGGCCTGGGTGACAGCGGCCAGACGACGGCCAACCTGCGGCGCGAGGGCGAGTGCGTGCTGAACCTGCCGTCCTCGGCGATGGTCGACGCGGTGGACCGGATCGCGCTGACCACCGGCCGGCCCACCGTGCCGGAACAGAAGGCCGCCCAGGGCTACCGGTACGAGCCGGACAAGTTCGCCCTCGCCGGGCTGACCCGCCAGCCGTCGGACCTGGTCGCGCCGCCCCGGGTGGCGCAGTGCCCGATCCAGTTGGAGTGCCGGGTGGTCGCCTCGTACCCGTTCGGCCCGACGCCGTCGTACGCCACCGCCTTCCAGGTGGAGGTGCTGCGCGCGCACGTCGAGGAGGACCTGGTCATCCCGGGCACGTCGTACGTGGACCCGCTGGGCTGGGATCCGCTGATCATGAAGTTCTGCGAGTTCTTCGGCGGCGGGCGCAACGTGCACCCGTCCCGGCTGGCCGAGGGCTGGCGGATGCCGCACGGGGGCCGGGCCGTGGCCCCGACGTCCTGACCTGGCGTCGTCCGGGCACATCGGATCGACGCGGGCCTCTAGCGCCCGGACCGGTCATGGCAATATCCTCCACTTCACGCGCGCACCTTGGAGTTCTCTTTCATCCCTGCCCCTGGGCCACCACCGGCCCGCCGAGGAGATGCCATGCACTTCGACCACCCTGAACTCGACCGCCGTACCCTGCTGCGGGCCGGCCTTGGCGCGGCGGCCGTCGCGGTCGTCGGGTCCGAACTGGCCTTTCCGGTCGCCGCGCAGGCCGATCCCGGCGCGGACCTCGACTGGATCTACAGCTGCGACGAGTGGGGCGCCCGCCCGCCGGCCGACCCGCTGGTGATCAGCGCCATCCCCACCAACAAGATCATCGTGCACCACATGGCGTTCCCGAACGTCACGGACTACTCCGAGGCGCAGGCGATCAAGCTGGCCCGGGACTGCCAGAACCTGCACATGGACGGCAACCGCTGGTCCGACACCGGCCAGCACTTCACCATCAGCCGCGGCGGCTACGTGCTGGAGGGGCGGCACGGCAGCCTGGAGCGGCTCCAGGCCGGCGACCGGCAGATGGTCTCGGCGCACTGCCCCGGCGAGAACGGCCGGGCGATCGGCATCGAGAACGAGGGCACCTACGTCACCGACACCCCGCCGGACGAGTTGCTCGCCTCGCTGGTGAAGCTCTGCACCACCATCTGCCGCCAGTACGGCCTGCACGCCCACGACATCTTCGGCCACTGGGACTTCCGCAACACCCTCTGCCCGGGCGCGACGTTCTACCGGCTCTTTCCGGACGTGCGCCGCCGGGTGTTCGAGAAGCTCGGGACCGACCTCGCCGACGTGCCGGCCCGCCGCTGGCCGGACCTGTGGCGCTTCGTCGGCTCCCCGTCCGTCCGGGTCGCGCAGTACCTGCTGGCGTACCGCGGCTACGCCGTCACGCCGAACAGCGCCTTTGACGCCGCCACCGTGGCGGCCGTGCAGGACTGGCAGGCCCGCAACGGCATCCCGGTCGACATCGACGCCACCATCACCGGCCCCACCTGGGAGACCCTCGCGCCGGAGCTGGAGAAGGACGCCACCGGTCTGCCGGTCCAGGCGGTGCAGTTCATCCTCAACGTGAAGGGCTACGCCGACGTCGCCGTCACCGGCGAGTACGACCACGCGACGAAACTGGCCGTCCAGGACATCCAGCAGCTGCACGGGCTGCCGGACAGCGGGAAGGTCAGCACCAGCACGTGGTGCGCGCTGGTCGGCGGGGTGGTGCGCCAGTCGTTCCGCCAGGACTGAGGACGCGACGGGGCTCGGCGGCGCGGTCGGCGAGACGCCTCACCGGGCCCCGTCGGCGGGACCGGTGAGGACGGCCGGCCAGCTCCGCGCGTCCGCCCTGACCCCCGCCGGGTTCGGTCCGGCACTCTTGTACAGGCCGGGCGCCGGAGCCCGTCACAGTCCGCTCGGCGTGCCGCCGTCAGTGCCGACGGCGGCGTCCGACGCCAGGCCCTGGCTTCCCCCGGCGCCCTGGCCGCGCAGGGATCCCCGACCGGTCCGCCGCCGCTCGCGCGAGATCTGGCGGGTCGCCCGGCGAGCCTCGCGGAGCGCCTGCTCGCGGCCGCTCGCCCGCGCGCGCCGCCGGCCCCGGCGCAGCAGACCACCGACGACTGCCACCAACAGCAGCACCACGGCCGTCCCGGCCCACCACAGGGTCACCCCCGCACGGTACGACGCAGGGTCGCCGCCGGTCATCCTCCGTCAGCACCGCCCGCCCGCCGGACCGGACACAGTCCGCGCACCCGGATCCATGCGGCGGCGACAGCAGGCCGACCTAGTCTTGCTACCCGTGACCGCCGCCGCCCTGCACCGCGCTCTCACCGACCCCGGCCCACCACCGCTGCGAGCCCTGCCCGCCCCGGTCGCCGAACTCCTGTCCAGCCTCGACGCGCCACCGCGGCTCGCCGCGCACCTGCGCGCCGTGCACGATGTCGCCTGGCACCTGACCGCCGCCCTGGCAGACTGGTCCCCCCTGCTGGAGTTCGACCGGGCAGCCGTCCTCTTCGGCGCGGCCACCCACGACATCGGCAAGGTCGTCCACCCCGAGGAACTCCGCGGGCCCGGGTCGGCCCACGAGCCCGCCGGTCGGGAACTGCTGCTGCGCCACGGTGTCGACGCCCCGCTGGCCCGGTTCGCCGCGACCCACGCCGGCTGGCGGAGCGGCGACGTCGATCTCGACGACCTGCTGGTCAGCCTCGCCGACAAGGTCTGGAAGGGCAAACGGGTGGCCGAGCTGGAACAGCTGGTGGTCGACCGGCTGGCCCGGGCCACCGGCAGCGAGCCGTGGCAGGCCTTCATGGACCTCGACGACATCCTGACCCGCCTCGCCGCCGACGCGGACCGACGGCTCGCCTTCCAGGCAGCTCACCCCGTGTAGGTAGGACCACCGTCGGGCTCTGACCTCGGCGAACGCGGCGACGAACGCCCGCACCCCGGCCACCGCCGCCTGCTCCCCGCGTCCATGCCGGTCCGTGTCCCGATCGGCGTGTACGCCGCCATCGCACCCCGGACGGGTGGGACGATGCGCTGGTCACCAAGTCACGGAGGGGTGCCATGGCTACCCAGCTCAACCCGTACCTCAACTTCGCCGGCAACGCACGCGAGGCGATGGAGTTCTACCAGCAGGTTTTCGGCGGGGACCTCTCGCTGACCACGTTCCGCGAGTTCGGCACCGAGGACCCGGCGATCGCCGACCAGATCATGCACGGCCTGCTCCGGACGGCCCACGGCCACGTGCTGATGGCCTCCGACATGCCACCCGGCATGGAGATCCGACGCGGCAACGCCAACACGGTCAGCCTCAGCGGTGACGACGCCGACGAGCTGCGCCGCTGGTGGGAGCAGCTCTCCTCCGGCGGTGTGGTGAGCGTGCCGCTGGAGAAGCAGATGTGGGGTGACGAGTTCGGCCAGTGCGAGGACCGGTTCGGCACCCCGTGGATGGTCAACATCGCCCAGGCGCAGGCCTGACCCGCAGCGCCGGGCCGAGGTAGCGCGCCCGCCGGCTGTTTGGGCGGCGGCGGGACCGGGGAGTGTGGCGGGCATGAAGTGGGCCAGTCGAGCCGTACCCGTCGTCGCCGCCGCTCTCGCGGGCCTCGCCGCACGCGACGTCCTGCAGCGCGACCACGCGCTGCTGCGCAACTTCCCGGTCGTCGGCCGGGCGCGCTACCTGCTGGAGTCGATCGGGCCGGAGCTGCGGCAGTACATCGTGGCCGGCAACAACGAGGAACGGCCGTTCACCCGCGACCAGCGGCGCTGGATCTACGCCTCGGCCAAGCAGGAGAACAACTACTTCGGCTTCGGCACGGACAACGACATCGAGTACACCCCCGGCTATCCGATCATCAAGCACCGCACCTTCGGCCGGGCCGTGCCGCCGTCGTCGCCGACGGCCGGGCACGACGTGCGGCTGCCGGCGGCGAAGGTGCTCGGCGGGGCGCGGGGGCGGGCCCGGGCGTTCCGCCCGGAGTCGGTCGTCAACATCTCCGGGATGAGCTTCGGCTCGCTCTCCGGCAACGCGGTCACCGCGCTGAACAAGGGCGCGGCGCTGGCCGGTTGCCTGCAGAACACCGGCGAGGGTGGGCTGTCGCCGTACCACCGCAACGGCGGCGACCTGGTGTTCCAGATCGGCACGGCGTACTTCGGCTGCCGCGACGAGCGCGGCCGGTTCAGCCTCGACAAGCTCAGGGACCTGGTGGCCGGCGCCCCCGTGCGGGCGTTGGAGGTCAAGCTCAGCCAGGGCGCCAAGCCCAGCCTGGGCGGGCTGCTGCCCGGGGCGAAGGTCTCCGCCGAGATCGCCGAGACCAGGGGCATCCCGCAGGGGCGGGACTGCGTCAGCCCGTCCCGGCACGCCGAGTTCTCCGACTGCGACAGCCTGCTGGACTGGGTGGAGCTGCTCGCCGCCGAGACCGGCCTGCCGGTGGGCATCAAGTCCGCCGTCGGTGACCTCGGCTTCTGGGAGGAGCTGACCACGCTGATGCGCGACACCGGGCGCGGCGTGGACTTCGTGACCGTGGACGGCGGCGAGGGCGGCACCGGCGCCGCGCCGCTGATCTTCACCGACTCGGTGTCGCTGCCGTTCCAGCAGGGCTTCGCCCGCGTCTACCGCACCTTCGCCGAGAAGGACCTGCACGAGCGGACGGTCTTCGTCGGGGCCGGCAAGCTGGGCCTGCCGGACAACGCCGTCGTCGCGTTCGCGCTCGGTTGCGACATGGTCAACGTCGGCCGGGAGGCGATGCTGGCGATCGGCTGCATCCAGGCGCAGAAGTGCCACACCGACACCTGCCCGACCGGCGTCGCCACCCAGAACCCGTGGCTCGCCCGGGGCCTCGACCCCGCCCTCAAGTCCGTACGCGCCGCCAACTACATCCGCACGCTGCGACGGGACCTGGTGAAGGTGGCCGAGGCGTGCGGTGTCGAGCACCCCGGCCTGATCGACACCGACGCGGTGGAGATCCTCGACGGCCGGACCTCCTCCATCCCGCTGCGCGAGGTGTACGGCTACCGGCCCGAATGGGGGCGGCGCTCGGCGGCCGACCGGGCGGAGATCGTCGCGCTGATGACCGGGGAGGCGCCGCAGGGCGGCAGCGCCCCGCCGTCGGCGACCGCAATGGGCTGACCGCTCACTCCTCGATCGCGCCGCCCACCGCCCGCAGGTGCTCACGGAAGGTCAGCGACGGGTCCTCCGCCCGCCGGGCCAGGTACGCGCCGAAGCCCACCTGCGCGCGCAACGGCACGCCGGCGCGGATCAGGTCGGCCTGCCGCCGCTCGGTGTCCCGGATCGACTCGGCCAGGTCGAACAGCTCCCCGGCCCGCTCGGCCGGCACGAAGAGCACCCCGTCGTCGTCGCCGAGGACGACATCGCCGGTGTCGACCGTCTGCTGCCCCACCTCGGCCGACGCCAGCGCCCCGGGCGGCCGGGCGTCGAGGCGCTGCGGGCCGGTGGGGATCGCGCCCAGGCTGAACACCGGCAGCCCGACGGCGCGGATGTCGGCGGTGTCCCGGTGCAGGCCCCAGACCACCACCCCGGCCAGGCCCGCGGCCTGCGCCTCCAGCACCACCAGGTCGCCGACGCAGCTCTCGTCGGTGCGCCCGCCGTTGTCGACGACGAGCACGTCGCCGGGCGACGCCCGGTCGATCGCCTCGAGGAACATGTCGACACTGCCGACGTGCCGGGCGGGCATCACCCGGCCGGCGAGCCGCGCGCCGGGCAGGACGGGTCGTACGGCGGCCGGCGCGCAGCGTACCGGCACTCCGGCGCGCAGGCAGGCGTCGGCGACGTGGGCGGTGGTCAGCGCCGCGAACCGCCGGCGCAGGTCTGGGGCATCGACGGTCATTCCCCGACCGTAGTGCGCCCGGCCCGGCCCGGTGGCCGGCCACCTCTGTACTCGTGGACTGCTTTCGGCGACCCCGGGGTCAGCGGCGGAAGGTCCGGTCGAGCAGGTCGAACAGGGCCCAGTGCCGCTCGAGGTACGCGTCGGCGCCGCCGCCGCTGGTCGGAACGTCCACGGTCGTCGTCCGCACGGGCAGCCGGTTCGTCGTCACGTCCCCGACGCTACCCAAGGTGACGCGTCACCTGACGAAATGGGTGGCCCGTCCCGCCCGACTCCGGCAGGATCCCGGACCGATGCTGATCAGACGTGAGACCCCCGCCGACATCGCCGCCGTCCGCGCGGTGCACACCGCCGCGTTCGCCTCGGCGGACGCCCCGGACGCCGTACCCGTCGAGGCCCCGCTGGTCGACGCGCTGCGCGCCGACGACGGTTGGCTGCCCGCCCTCTCGCTGGTCGCCACCGACGTCGACGGGCAGGTCGTCGGGCACGTGGTCTGCACCCGGGGCACGGTGGCCGGCGCGCCGGTGGCGCTCGGCCTGGGACCGCTCGGGGTGCTGCCCGGCTGGCAGCGCCGGGGCGTGGGGTCGGCGCTGATGCACGCGGTGCTCGGCGCGGCCGACGCGCTGGACGAGCCGCTGGTCGTGCTGCTCGGGCACCCGGAGTACTACCCGCGGTTCGGGTTCCGGCCGGCGGTCGACCTGGGCGTGACACCCCCCGGCCCGTGGGGTCCGCGGTACTTCATGGCCCGGCCGTTGAGCGCCTGGCGGCCCGACATCCAGGGCCCCTTCGCGTACGCGAAGCCCTTCGCCAACCTGTAGCGGCCTTCCCGCGCGCCCGCCGCTCGGGCATGCTGGGGTGATGGGAGAGGTGCTACCGATGCCCAGCTTCGGTGACCTGTTCACCGACACGCGGGGCGACGAGCGGACGATGCGGGTCAGCTACCACCCGGAACGCGGTGCCGTGGTGCTCTCACTGTGGAGCGGGCCCGTCTGCCGAGGCTCCTTTCGGCTGGCCGCCGACGACGTGGGCCGGCTGCGGGCCCTGCTCACCGCCATCGACGCGGACGCCGCGCGCCCGGCCGCCGAATCGGGCGGCGCGACGGCCACCGCCGGCGGCGAGGTCGCGGCGGAGGCCACGGAGGTCATCCAGACCGGCGACATCTCGGGTACGGCCCACCGGGCGGCGCTGCCGATCCTGCCCGCACCGCGGGTCGCCTGACATGGAAGCAGCTAAATGAGGCGGCCGCTCCGCCGATGCTAAGATCCGCTCGTGCGGAATGTTGACTTCTACGCACTGTCCGCGCAGGTGCTTCCCGCCCTCGCGATAGCGCTGGTGCTCCAGAGATGGTCCACATTCGTCGGCTACGGCATGAGTCGGCTCTCGGGAAGCCGGCAGAGCCTGGTCTTCCGGTCGATGCCGCTCGCCATTCTCCTCGCCGTCTTCGCGCTGGGCGAAACGGCCGCGATGCTCGTCGTCTTCATGGGCACCGAGGGACCCCTGCCGCTGGTGGCCGGTCCCGTCATCTGGCTGACCCTGCTGACACTCCTGGTCGCCATGTTCATCTCGGCCTTCACCAGGGTCCGGCTCCGAGAACCGCAGTAGGCGCCGCCCGGGTCAGGCGAGCGCGGCGAACGGGTGCCCGTCGTCGTTCTTCCCCACCGTTATCCGCTGGTCCGCCTCGGCCACCGCGTTGACCAGTTCGAGCAGCGAAGCGAAGCCCAGAGCGCGGTAGTTGAATCCGGGCGACCGAGCCAGGAGCCGGCTCCCGAGTTGCGACAGCAACATGGTCGACGCCCCTTCGAAGAGCCCATCCTGAATCACCTTGACGACGAAGTCGCAGATTTCCCGGTCCGGTGCCTTCGCCGCGCCCCGGACCGAGGTCGAGCCGCCCGGCTGGGCCGTCCTTCTGACCTCCGGGCCGGGCAGCTCCACCTCCAGCACGATGGGGCAGTACTGCACCCACTCGAGGAACCGCTCACGGTTACGGTCGTCGGTGCCCTCAAGCTGGGTGCCGAGCGACTTGGCGATCCCCGCCCGCAGGGCCGGGGTCAGGCGGCCGGCGCTCTCGATCACCGAGGCGCAGGAGAGGATCTGATACGGCAGGAGGACCGGGACGGTCGACGTCGGGCCACCGGAGGCGTAGGCGTACAGAAAGCCCTCGACGTGCCGCACGCTGGAGTGCCAGAGTTCCCCTGCCCAGATCCGCTCCCGCAGCGCGCGGACGTCGGCGGCGACGTCGCCGACTCCACGCTCCCACGAGCTGCGGCCGATCGCCATCACGCGGGAGGCCGCCAGGAGCGGCCACATCGACCGCAGGGCCGACGGTGGCGAGGTCGGCGTACTGACCGCCAGGAGGCTGCGGTGCCAGAATTCCGCCTCCTCCTCGGGGACCTGACTGACCATCCGCACCACGGCGATCGAGATCTCCTGGGCGAACCTCTTGCTGGTGGCGCGGAGCAGGGCGGCGATCAGTCCTTCGTCGTCCGTGGCGATGGCGAGCACCAGCAGCCGCGCCCGGGCCGGCCAGGACCGCTGGCGGTCCCCACTCTGGAGCATCTCCTTGGCGAGCCCGATGATCGTCGCGTCGGCCGACAGATAGGCGAGGTCCGCTGCCACGCAGGCGGCCCCGTCATGGGACGTCCGGTGCGGGTAGAGCAGATGAAAGCCCCCCACCGGGTCCCCCTGCTCGCCCAGGTCCCGCGCGTGGCTGGCGGCCCAGGCCCCCGCGCTCGGCCCGCCGAGAGGGACCCGCTGGACACGGGGTACGGGGTCCGCCGCGTCACCGGACTCGGCCGTCGCCACCGACGTGGGGCGCAGGTCGACGTCGCCGCCGAGCGCGTTCCCCAACTCCTCGGCGAAGTCCTGCTGGTCGCTGATCTCCGACGGCGTATTGCTGGGAACGAGTTCGTCCCGCCCGGTGGACCCCCGCTTCGGTCGCCCCCGCTTACCCCGTCGCCGGGGCGCCGGGATGGAAGGCTGCTCCGACGGGTCGGAATCCTGCTCGGATTTTTCGTCCATGAGCTCCCGAGCCACCGGGTCGCGCTCGTCGGCCTCCGCGAAACCGTCGAGCTCGCTCGCCTCCCCCGCCCCCAGCCGCAGCTCGGCTCCGTGGATGGAGCGGAAGAACGCCGGACGGTACAGGGGCGGGATGATGAAGGACCCGTTGTCGTTGCGCAGGAAGCCGACGTACCGCAGGACGGTGAGGACCTCCTCCAACTCCTCCCCGTCGACACCGAGTCGCTCCGAGATCTTCGCCCGGGTGAACCGGACCGTCTTGCCGCGCAGCTTTTCGATGTACGTCCGGGCGATGGTGCTCTCCGCGTACAACGTGTCCTGAAGCCGGGCGACGGACAGCTGCTTGTAGCCGACATGCAGTGCCCGCGGCGACAGGAACAGGTCCGCGTCCTTCGCCGCCCCCGGCGACCGGTCCCGCATCGCGATCTGGATCTCCGCGATCTGGGCGCTGCGCAGCAGCGTCAGCGCGTTGCGCGGGTTGAACTCCCGGGTGGCATCCACCGTGACCAGCAGCAGCCAGACCAGTGGGTCCAGGTTCTCGATGCGCCCGGGCAGGATGCTGCGGCAGAGCTTGCGGCGTCCGGCCGAGGTGGTCAGCATGTTCCTGACCGCCGGGTCCACCAGCTCGTCGCTGCCGGCGGTGATGCGCAGGGAGATCAGGTGCAGGATGGAGTCCGAGTCCCACAGGATCCGCGTGGTGCGCAGGTGGGTCGCGTTGACGAACCCCTCGTTCTGGGTGATGCGGTCGAAGATGTCGAGGCGCAGGAACAGCTTCGGTCGCATCCGCGTGCCGTAGCTGCACACGTCGAGGTGTGCCCGCAGCAGGCCGCGCAGCGCCGAGACCTCGATGTCGCGGCGGTCGGGGAAAGCCTCGTCCAGCCGGTCGAACAGGATCCACAGGCGCAGGTCCAGCTGCTCCAGCGCCTCGTAGATGAGGTCCAGCAGTCCCTCGAGGGTTTCGAGCGTGACGGGCTCCGCCGCCCCACCCGACGTACCGGACTCGTCCAGCGGCCGTGCCACGCGGCTGCGGTCCGTCTCCGCCTCCGAGATGGTGATGGTCGTTTCGAGCTTCGGACGCACCCGGCTGAGCACCCGCCGCCACACGGTGTGCGGGGTCGGCTCCTGCACCAGCAGCCCGCAGCTGCGCATGCCGTTGTGCAGGGAGCCGACGCTGACGGCCTCGGCGAAGGTCCTGACGATGTAGTTGCCGGCCAGGCCGACCATGTACGCCAGGAAGAGCTCGCGGTAGACCGCCTCGTCGTCGGCGTCGATCTGGTTGGTGAGCCGCTTGAACAGGATCGAGCCGCGGATGTTGAAGGCGGGCATGATGATGACGTCGGCGAGTTGCTCGATGTCGGCGTCCGGGCGGGTCAGAAACCGCGCGATGGCGCTCTTGCCGGTTCCCTTCGCGCCGATGACGAGGTCGGTCTCGTCGTGCACGAGCGCCCAGTACGTGCCGGTGCGGAGGAAGTAGGAGTCGAGGCGTTCGTCGTACTCGGCGACGTCCTGACCGAACCTCAGCTTGCCGATCGTGCCGATGTGGAGAGTGCGCTGATCGGTCATCCGCGCTCCGTTCGACGGGATCTCGCACGGATCGTACTCGACCGGTGCCACAATCTCCGGCACTGACGCTGCGGTGTCGGACGCGGCACCTAGGCTGCCGTCCCGTGAGCATGAACGGGAACTGGTTGCGGGTCACCCCGGCCGAGCTGGCGCGCGCCAAGGACGACCTGGACTGGGCGTACGACTTCGCGCAGGTGGCCATGGACGGCGAGGGCGAGCGCGTCGACGGCACCGGTAAGGCGTGGCATGCCTTGGACTTCCTGCTCGAGCGGCAGGGCGTCGAGCTGCCGATCGTGTACGGGGCCGAGGCGTTCGTCGAGACGCCGGAGGCGGCGGACGAGGACGACGTCACGGAGGATTCGGAGCACGACTGGGGTTACGGGCCGCCCCGCTACCTGACCCCGGAGCAGGTGGCCGAGGCGGCCGCGACGCTCGGCGGCCTCACCGAGGACGACCTGAGCCGCGGCGTGGACCAGGCCGAGCTGGCGCGCGCCGACATCTACCCGCAGGTCTGGGACCGGCCGGACCAGCTGTCGTGGGTGACGCACCACCTGCCGTACGCGCAGCGGTTCTTCGCCGCGGCGGCGCGGGAGGGCGACGCCGTCATCTGCTGGCTCGACTAGAGACGGTCGCCGAATCACGGGGGACGAGAGTCAGGCCAGCTCGACTCCGCCGTCGATGAGCGGGGCGCACGGCACGCCCGCGGCGGTGCGGTCGCGGAACCATTCGTCCCGGGTCCGCCGGGCCAACCGCGCGGCCAGGATCGGGCGCCGGGCGTCCCGGTGCACGGTGCGGTCCTGGTTGCGCCCCGAACCAGGGCGCGAAGCCCCTCCGAGCGGCCCTGTCCCGCCGCGCCGCCCCTCGACTGCGTCCATCGGGGCGGCACCCTGGACGTGCGGTGACTAGCATCCCCGAAATGTCGATCACGCCGAAGACGGTCCGGCTGTTCATGCCGGTGGCGGCGGCGCTCTTCCTCGGCGTGGCCCTGGCCATCCGCGCCGTCGACGACGGCCCGGTGCGCCAGTACTCCGGCACCGCCCTGTACGCGTCGATGGTCTGGGCGGGAGTGCTGTTCCTGTGGCCACGGATGGCGCCGGCGCCGGTCGGGGTGATCGCGGTGCTGTTCTGCTGGATGGTGGAATGCGCGCAGCTCACCGGGGTGCCGGCGGAGTTGTCGGCCCGGAGTCTGGTCGCGCGGCTGGCGCTCGGGGTCCAGTTCGATCCGGTCGATCTGCTCTGGTACCCGGTCGGGGTGATCCCGCTGGCCGCACTCCACCGACTGGTAGCCGGTGGCGTCCCGCTCACGCCTCGCGGGCAGCGGCAGCGGGAGGGCGCTGCCCAAGCCGGTGGCATGTCTGACTGATCGTCTGCCGGGACCGCACATCGAGTCGTCGGGCAGGCTCGTCGTCATCCACTGTGTCAGCGTGCGGCGCCCTGCCGGACCGGGAGATGCTCAGCCGGTCAGCCAGGCGCGGATGTCGTCGCCGTGCTCGTCGAGGCCAGGCGGTGGCAGGTCGTAGCGGGGCGGGGTGGTGGAGAAGGCGATCGGGTGCCGGACGCCGGGCACGCCGCCGACCGTGACCACCGGGTCGAGCCCGAGCTGCTCGGCCAGGGCGACGCCGCCGTCGACGGTGGTGATCGGGGCGCACGGCACGCCTGCGGCGGTGAGGTCACGGAACCACTCGTCCCGGGTTCGCCGGGCCAGCCGCGCCACCAGGATCGGGCGCAGGGCGTCCCGGTGCACGGTGCGGTCCTGGTTGCGCCCGAATCGGGGGTCGTCAGCCAGCTCGGGCAGGCCGAGCACCTGGCACAGCCGGCGGAACTGGCCGTCGTTCCCGGCGATGACGACGAGGTCGCCGTCGGCGGTGGGCAACGGCTCGTACGGGAAGAGGCTCGGGTGGGCGTTGCCCATCCGGTACGGGGCCGCGCCGCCGGCGACGTACCCGCTGGTGTGGTTGACCAGACCGGACAGTGCCGAGGAGAGCAGGTTCACCTCGACGTGCTGGCCGACACCGGTGCGGGCCCGGTGGTGCAGGGCGGCGAGGATGCCGACCGCCGCGTGCAGGCCGGCGATCACGTCGAACACGGCGACGCCGGCCTTGTACGGCGGACCGTCGGCGTCGCCGGTGAGGCTCATCAGGCCCGACGCCGCCTGGACCATCAGGTCGTAGCCGGGCAGGTGCGCTCCGCCGTGGGAGCCGAAGCCGCTGACGGAGGCGTAGACGATCCGGTCGTTGCCGGCCGCCACGCTGTCGTAGTCGAGGCCGAAGCGGCGCAGGCCACCGGGTCGGAAGTTCTCGATCATGACGTCGGCGCGGCGGGCGAGTTCCCGCGCGACGGCCAGGTCGTCGGGGTCGCCGAGGTCGAGCGCGATCGAGCGCTTGTTGCGGTTCACGCCGAGGTAGTAGGTGGAGACGCCCTCGCGCGCCGGCGGCGTCCAGGCCCGGGTGTCGTCCCCGCCGGGCCCCTCCACCTTGATCACCTCGGCGCCGAGGTCGGCCAGGAGCATGGTCGCGTACGGCCCGGCGAGGATGCGCGAGAAGTCCGCGACGAGGACGCCGTCGAGCGGCCCGGTCCGCTGCTCCCCCATCACCACTCCCCTTTTCGCCGTGGCTACCGTGCCCACGGCCTCGGTGCGCATCGGTGCCGCCCGTCGACCAGATGGAGGACACGACGGCACACCGAGGGTCCGTGCCGGCAGCGGAGCAGGACCGACTGATCGTTTCAGAATGAGGACACCACGTCATCCGCGCGCGCGGCCCGGCCGCGCGCCCGCCGCGTCGGCTGCGAAACTCGCTGTCCGCCTGCCGGAGCACGGTGCTAGACAGCCGGAGTGGAGAAGACTCTGGAGTTCCCCGCTCTGCTGCGGCTGATCGACGAACGGTCGACCGCCTTCCGCGCCGCGGTCGCCTCCGCGCCCAGCCTCGACGTACAGGTGCCGACTTGCCCCGAGTGGACGCTGTTCGATCTGGTGCAGCACCTGGGCGAGGGGCGCCGCTCCTGGGCCGCCACCGTCGCCGCAGGGCCCACCGCCCCGGCCAGGTCCGCATCCGAGGGCCCGGCTGCGCCTCGCGAGCGCGAGGCCCTGCTGGCCTGGTTGGCCGCATCGACGCAGCAGCTACTGGACGCATTGCGGCAGGCCGGCCCGGATCGCGGCTGCTGGACGTGGTGGGGTACGTCGCAGTCGCCGCAGACCTGCGGTGCCGTCGCCCGACACCAGCTCCAGGAGATCGCGGTGCACACCTACGACGCCCAGGTCACCCTGGGCGCCCCGCAGCCGCTGCCGCACGAGGTGGCACTCGACGGTGTCGAGGAGTTCCTGTCCACCTGCTGCACCACGACGGCCGCCTGGCCGCACCAGCCCGCTGCCGTCGACTACCACGCCACCGAGGGCCGCTCCTGGTGCAACTGGCTCTCCGCCGACGGCGCACGGGCCGCCCGCCTGCCCACACCCGGCACGATGTCCGCCACCGCTGCCGGCGAGGACCCGGACGCAGCCGACGCCTCCGCCCGAGGCACGGCCAGTGAGCTGGTCCTGGCCTTCTACGGCCGTGTTCCGGTGGACTCCCTGAAGCTCGACGGCGACCGACGTCTCTTCGACCTGCTCATAGCCTGGGAACCGGATGAGTAGGACGCAACGGTGCGCCACATCGTGCGCCCCGTGGGCATGCCTCCCACCGACGGCTACCGCGACGCCCTCGTCGCGTCCGGGCCGCTGATCGCGATCTCCGGCCAGGTTCCCCCGGATGCCTCGGGCCAGGCCAGCTCGCTGGTCCAGGTCGGCGTGCTGGTGCACCCGGGTTCCGGGTCAGGGTCAAGACGCCCTGGCCGTGCTCGCCGACCGCCCCGTCTCGCCGTCTCCGGCCTGCCCCGGACGCCGGTGCTGAGCGGCGTGGACATCGGCGTCGCTGACAGCGTGTCCACCGTCCGGGCGCGGGGCGGGTCGGGGCGCAGCGGACGGCCGTCGGGGTGCCGCCATGCCGACCTGCCGGCGGCGGGCGGCCGCCGACCTGCCGGCGACGTCAGGAGAGGGCGCGGGCCAGCTCGGTCCGGGAGCGGATGCCGAGCCGGTGGAAGATGTTGCGTAGGTGGTGGTCGACGGTGCGGGTGGAGAGGAACATCCGCGCGGCGATCTCCCGGTTCGTGGCGCCCTCGGCGACCAGTTGGGCGATCCGCAGCTGCTGTCCGGTCAGCAGGCGGGCCGCCGACGGGTCCGGCGCGCCGACCGACTCCCCGGCCGCCCGCAGCTCGGCGGCCGCCTGCTCCGCCCAGGTGGTCGCCCCGATCAGGGTGAACGCCTCCCGGGCGTCGTGCAGGTGCTCCCGTGCGTCCCGGGGGCGCCGGCTGCGCCGCAGCTCGCGGCCGAGCAGCAGCTCGGTGCGGGCCCGCTCGAACGCGCCGGCGTCGGTTGGGTGCAGCCGCAGCGCGGCCCGGAACTCCCGCTCGGCCTCGGCGCTGCCCCGGGGCGCGAGCAGGGCGTGGCAGCGCGCGGAGAGCGCCCGGCGTGACGGGTTCGCCGTGCTGCTGGCCCAGCGGTCGAAGACGGCGAGCGCGGCGCCGGCCGCCGCCC
>NZ_JAGPYL010000136.1:0-16704 GCF_018070095.1 Micromonospora sp. U56 | reverse complement strand
CTGGTGCAGCCAGCGCTCCCGGCGCGCGTACTCGGCCGGCGTACGCGGGGTACGCGGGGCGGGCAGCGCGGCGGCGCCGGTGAACCGGCGGGCGGCGGTCTCCGCCTCGTCGTACGCCGTCCAGGCCCGGTCCACCTCCTCCTGGGCGGCCAGCCAGGCATCCCGCCGCCGGCGCGCGGTCTGGGCGGCGCCGGCCGCCGCGACGGCGACCTCCTCGGCGTACCGGCGCAGGTCCGCCAGCTCGGTCGCGGGGTCGGCGGCCGGGTCGACGACCGGCTCGTCGGGGGCCGGGTCCCGCTCGGGGCGGGCGACCAGCACGGTGAGCACGGTCAGGGCGAGCACGAGCAGGGCCGACCAGATGGCGGCGGCGGTCGGGACCTCGACGAGGAACTGGTAGAGGACGGTGTTCACGGTGGGCACCTCCCGGAAGCGGGATGCGGAAAGAGGAGTCCCACACCGGCCCGGGGAGCGACGGGGCGAGGCCGGGGCGGCGCCGCGTGCCGGGGGCGGGTGCGGTGGTGAGGTTCTCGGAGGCGCGGTCGCGGGTGGCCCCGCGTGGCGGTCAGCCGACCGGCGGGGCGCGGGGACCGGTCGCGCCGGCGGCCTGCCCGGTCAGGGGCAGCGGCGGCGCGGTGACCGGTTGGGCCGGCCGGCCGACGCGGTCGATCGAGGCGACCGGATCGAGCGGCGCGGCGGGCGGGGCGACGAATGCGCGGCCCGCGCTCTGGACGTCCCCGACGGCGAGCGTCACGGCGGAGACGGCGGCCGCACGGGCGGCGGACCCGTCGGGTACCGCCAGGTCGGCGAGGACCGGGGCGCCGGCCGGGCTGGGGGCAACGGAGAGCGCGCCGGCATCCGGCACGGCCGGACCGCCGAGGGAGAGCGCGACCGCCAGGGCGAGGCCGGTCAGCAGCCGGGAACTCCAGCGCGCCACCCACCACAGAGGACTGGTGAGCGCGACCGGGAGCACGGCACCACGCTACCGCCGATGCCGGGTGATCGCACCGTCGCCGGGCGTGTCGGCGCGGCGGACCGGGCGCCGGCCAGGGTGGACGTGGGGTCAGTGGGGGTCGCGCGGGCCCGCGTACTCGATGGGTCGGCCGGCCGGCGTGGGGCGCGGCGTCGGCGCCGCCTCCGCGTCCAGGGCGGACGGGGCGGGGCGGGGCCGGCGACGAGGCGCCAGGCGGCGCATCATCGGCGTCTCGACCCAGCGGTGCAGCAGGGCGGCCAGCACCAGGTTCACGGCCAGGAAGCCGAGCACCGCCAGCGGTCCCCACCAGCCGGGCAGCCCGACGCCGAGGTGGCCGGTGGCCCGCAGCACGGTGACCATCACCAGCACGTGCACCAGGTAGAAGGCGAAGGAAACCTCACCGAGCCAGACCATCCGGCGGTGCCGCCAGGGCGAGGGCAGACCGCGCACGTCGGCATCCGCCGCGGCGGTGATGACCAGGATGTACGCCACGGACAGGATCGCCGCCCAGAGTTCCGCCGGGATCCACTGCCCCGCCACCGCCCAGGTGACCACGAAGACGAGGCTGGCCAGCGGCAGGCCGGGCCCCCGCCAGCGGCCCCGCCGCATCAGCTCGGCGGCCGCCACGCCCAGCCAGAACTCCAGCGAGCGGACCACCGGGAAGATCTGGGTGAACCACCAGGTGCTCTCCTCCGGCACCAGCGCCTGCCCGGGCCAGAGGGCCACGATCAGCAGCGGCACCGCCGCCACCACCGCCCAGAGCAGGCCGGCGCGGGCCCGGCGCAGCGCCGGCAGCACCAGCGGCAGGCAGAGATAGAAGAACAGCTCGCAGGAGAGCGACCAGCTCACCGTGTTGATGCTGTAGAAGTAACCGGGCGTCGGGTCCCAGGCCTGCACGAGCAGGAGGCTCTCCAACGCGGCGCGGGGCACGATGGTGTCCGCGAACCACCACATCACCAACAGGGCCGCCACCCAGGTCAGCAGGTGGTTCGGGTAGATCTTGGCGAGCCGGCGCCGCCAGAAGTCGCGCCGCCTGTCCCCGTCGCGGGCCGACCAGACCAGCACGAACCCGCTGAGGATGAAGAAGAACTGCACCCCGGACAGGCCCAGGGTGAACACCCCGCCGACGACCGCCTGGTAGTCCGGTTCACCGACGATCCGCATGGTGCCCGCGTGGTAGCCGAAGACCAGCATCGCGGCCACCCAGCGCAGCCCGGTGAGCGAGGGCAGCCGGCTCGCCGTGGCCGTCGGTGCGCCCACCGCGCTCGTCATGCCGGGCACCCCGCCGTCGCCACGCTCACCCGCACGTACCTCTCCTCCCCCGGCCGCTCGCCGCCGCGACCGCGGCCCGGCGCCGGACGGCGGCACCGGTCGTGCCACCGTCCGGGCACCCTACCGGCTGGTGGGGCCGCCACGACCGGGCCGGGGGACGCGGACCCACCGGGAGATGTACGCGGGCTGCAGATTGCCCTAATATTCCCCGGACCCCCGCCGACGTCGTGCCCGGCGGCGGGCCGGCCGGCGTCCTCCCTCCGGGCCGCCCCGGCACGCGTGGACCACGAGATGGAGCGGCGATGCACCAGCGGATCCTGATGCGGGCGAAGAAGGGCCCGTTCGACGTCCGCTCCGCCGAGGAGGCCTTCGAGGGCGACTGGATCGGGGCCAACAACGGCAACCTCGTCTTCAGCCACGCCGCCCACAAGCTGCTCAGCACGACGACCGCCGAGATCACGCCGACCGAGTTCAAGGTCAACCCGCGCGACGCCGACGAGATCAACGAGCGGTACGACGTCTACGTCATGCCGCTGGCCAACGCCTTCCGGCGCAGCTACGCGCACCGCATCGAGCTGATGGCCCGGCTGGTCGAGCGACTGAAGATCCCGGTGGTCGTGCTCGGCGTCGGCGTGCAGACCGACGTCACCGGCGACCGGGAGTACCTGCGCCCGATCGACGCCGTGGTCAGCCGGTTCGTCCGGGCCGTGCTCGACCGCTCGCCCAACATCGGCGTACGCGGCGAGATCACCGAGAGCTACCTGCGCACCCTGGGCTTCTCGGCGGTCGACGTGATCGGCTGCCCGTCGATGTTCCTGCACGGCGACCGGCTGACGGTGGAGAAGACCACGCCGACGCTGGAGCGGGACGCCCGGGTGGCGCTGACCGTCTCCCCGTACGTCAAGTCGATGGCGAAGATCATCGCCGCGCACCACCGGCGCTACCCGAACCTGCGTTACCTGCCGCAGGACCTCACCACCCTCGGCACCCTGCTCTACGGCGACGCACCGGAGGACCGGGGCAAGACCAGCCCGATCCCGGTGCACACCTCCCACCCGCTGTTCGTCGAGGACAAGGTGCGGATGTTCGTGGACCCGTGGACCTGGATGGACTACCTCTCCGGGTTCGACTTCGCCTTCGGCACCCGCATCCACGGCACCATCACCGCGCTGGTCGCCGGGACCCCCGCCTACCTCTTCGCGCACGACTCGCGCACGCTGGAGCTGGCCCGGTACTTCGACATCCCGCACCGGACGATGAAGGAGGTGCCGGCCGACGTCGACGCCGCGCAGCTCTACGCCGAGGCGGACTACACCGCCCTGCACGCCGGCCACCGGGACCGCTACGAGCGGATGGCGGCGTTCCTGGCCGCGCACCGGCTCGGCAACGCGTTCGACGACGGGGACGCCACCGCCCGCTTCGACGAGCGGGTCCGCGCCACCAGCTTCCCGCCGGCCGTCCGGCCGGCCACCGCGACCTCCCCGGAGGCCCTGCTGGAGCGGATCCAGTGGCTGCGGGACCGCAACACCGCGCTGGACGGCCAGGTGCGGACGCTGGAGGAGCAGCGGCTGCGGGCCCGGGTCAGGCGGGCGGTCGGCGCGCCGGTACGGCGCATCCTGAGTCGTTAACCCGTCGCTCGGCGGCTGTTCAGTAACTCCATCTCCACCGGATACGTCAGGTTCCGGGGCCGTCCACCCGGGTGCACCAGGGTGGCGGCGTGGTCAACGAGCCGACGCGCGCCACCCCTCTGCTGAGCATCGTCGTGCCGGTCCACGGGGTGGAGGCGTACCTGTACCAGTGCCTCGAGTCGATCCGGGCGGACGTCCCGGCCGGCGAGCGGGGCACGGTCGAGCTGGTCGCCGTCGACGACGCCTCCCCGGACCGGTGCGGCGACATGCTGCGCTCGTACGCCGCCGGCCGGTCCGGGGTCCGCACCGTGCACCTGAGCAGCAACGTCGGGCTGGGCCCGGCCCGCAACGCCGGCCTGGCGGTGGCGACCGGCGACTACGTCTGGTTCGTCGACAGCGACGACTGGCTGCCGCCGGGCACCATCCCCGCGGTGCTGGACCGGCTGCGCGCGCACCGCCCCGACGTGCTGCTCCTGGACCACGTGCGGGTGCACGAGGGCGGGCGGCGGGAACTGGACGCCAGCAGTCCCCTGCTGCGTGGGGTGCCCGACGTGGTCCGGCTGGCCGACCGGCCGCAGCTGCTGCGGGTGCAGCACACCGCCTGGAACAAGGTGGTCCGCCGCGCCTTCATGGACGAGCTGGAGCTGCGCTTCCACCCCGGCTGGTACGAGGACATCCCGTTCAGCCACCCGCTGCTGATCGGCGCGGAGAAGATCTCGGTGCTGGACCGGGTCTGCTACCTCTACCGGCAGGGCCGGCAGGGCGCGATCACCTCCACCCGCAGCGGCCGGCACTTCGACGCCTTCGACCAGTACGACCGGCTGCTGGACTGGGTCGGGCGGCGGTACCCGGACGAGCGGCTACGGGCCGAGCTGTTCGGGCTGATGGTCAACCACATGCTGGTGGTGGTCGGCAACGACGACCGGCTGCACCCGCACCTGCGCCGGGAGTTCTTCCGCCGGGTGGCCGCCCAGTACCGTCGCCACCTGCCGGCGGGCGGCTACCCCCGCCCCGGCGGGGTGGCCGGGCTCAAGCACCGGCTGGTGGGCCGGGACAACTACCGCGCGTACGCGGCGCTGCGCCAGGCCCACCGGCTGGCCGGTCGGCTGCGCCGGCCCGCCACGCCCCCGGCCGGCGCCGCCGTCGCGTCGACGGGTGCGGACCGGGTCGCCGCCGACCCGGCGGAGCGGGCCGAGGCGACCGACGCGCTGGCCCGTCACGGCACGCCGTGACGGCGAGGGCCGACACTCGCGCCACCGACGCGTCCGGACCCAGTTGGGGCGGCACCCGGCGGCGAAGTTTTCCAGGTCGTCCCCGGACGACGAGACAGGGACCGCGCGCCTGCGCGGACGCACAGCGGACAGAGGTCGGGCATGACGACAGTGAAGATCGGGCCGCACGTGGTCGGCGCCGGGGAGCGGCCCTTCGTGGTCGCCGAGATGTCCGGCAACCACAACGGTGACCTGGGCCGGGCGCTGGCCATCGTGGACGCGGTCGCGGCCAGCGGGGCGCACGCGCTGAAGCTCCAGACGTACCGGCCGGACACGATCACCATCGACGTCGACACCCCGGCCTTCCGGATCTCCGGCGGGCACGAGCTGTGGGGCGGGCAGAACCTGTACCGGCTCTACGAGCGGGCGCACACGCCGTACGAGTGGCACGCGCCGATCTTCGCCCGGGCCCGCGAGCGGGGGCTGACCGTCTTCTCCTCGCCGTTCGACGCGACCGCCGTCGAGCTGCTGGAGGAGCTGGACGCACCGGCGTACAAGATCGCCTCGTCGGAGCTGGTCGACCTGCCACTGATCCGGCTGGTCGCCGGCACCGGCAAGCCGCTGGTGATCTCGACCGGGATGGCGACGGTGGCCGAGATCGACGCCGCGGTGCGGACCGCCCGGGACGGCGGGGCCGGCGGCATCGTGCTGCTGGCCTGCACCGCCTCCTACCCGGCCCCGCCGGAGGACAGCAACCTGCGCCGCATCCCGGTGCTCGCCGACGCGTTCGGCGTGCCGGTGGGGCTCTCCGACCACACCCCCGGCATCGGCGTGCCGGTCGCCTCGGTGGCGCTGGGCGCCTGCTTCATCGAGAAGCACGTGACGCTGGACCGCGCCGACGGCGGGGTGGACTCCGACTTCTCCCTCAACCCGGCCGAGCTGGCCGCGCTGGTGGTCGAGTCGGGGCGGGCGTACGCGGCGCTCGGCGGCACCGCGATCGGCCCCACCCCCGCCGAGCGGGAGGGGCTGCGGTTCCGCCGTTCGCTCTACGTGGTGACGGACGTGCGCGCCGGCGACCCGGTGACCGCCGACAACGTGCGGTCGATCCGGCCCGCGGGCGGGCTGCCGCCGGTGGAGATCGAGAAGGTGCTGGGCCGCGCCTTCGCCGTCGACGTCCCGCGCGGCACCCCGCTGAGCTGGGACCTCGTTTGAGCCGTCGCTGACCGACACCGGCTCCCGGCTTCCGGGGCCGGTGTCGCCGTCCGCCGGCCGGCAGGGGTGTCCTGGCTCCCTTTCGAGGTGATGTCGCAAACGACTCAGCCACCCGGGCCGCGGCCACGGCACAGGCGGCGTCGCGCGGCCCCTGGCATGGCCGCGCGGCCCGAGGCACCGCCGTGCGGCCAGAGGCACGGCCGTGCGGCCAGAGGCACGGCCGTGCGGCCAGAGGCACGGCCGTGCGGCCAGAGGCACGGCCGTGCGGCCAGAGGCACGGCCGTGCGGCGCGGCGCGAAAGGCACGGCCGCGCCAGCCGCAGCCGCAGCCACAGCCGCGCGCAAGGCACCGCAGCGCGGCGCGAGGCGCAGGCGGCGGCAGGCGCGAGGCGACCCAGTGCGGCGCGGGGCGGCTGGTCAGGGCGCGAAGGCGACCGTCACCACCACGTCGCCCAGGCGCAGGGTCCGCCACACCGCCCGGCTCTCCGGGGGTACGGCCAGCCCGTGCCGCCGCCACCAGGCGGCCACCGGCACGTCGGCCAGCTTGCAGAGGCTCTCCGCCCGGGTCCAGCGGGCCCAGAAGTCCGCCCGCCCGAACCGGTGCGCCAGGGCGGGCGGGACGTCCGCGTCGGCCCGTTCGGCGTCCACCGCGACCCGCCAGCCCGGGGTCGCCGGGCCGTACCAGCCCACGCAGCGCCCGTCGTCCAGGTGGCTGCGGGTGACGGCGTACCCCAGGTCGGCCGGCGGGCCCACCCGCAGGTGCCGTTCGGCGGCGCCGAGCAGGGCCGGCACCGGCCGGGGCGCGCGGGCGGCGGGCCCCGGCCGGGACAGGGCGGCGTCAGACGGAGGCCGCACCGTCCACCACGATCACCTGGCCGTTGATGTTGGTCTGCTCGCGCAGCAGCATCCGCACCACCGGCACGACCTCCTCCGGCTCGGTGAGGTGGCCGGTGGGGGTGCGCCGGACGATCTGGTCGAGCTGGGTGCTGCCCAGCACGGCGGACATCTCCGAGGCGAAGAAGCCGGGCGCCACCGAGTTGACCAGCATCCGGCCGCCCAGCTCCCGGGCCAGCGAGCGGGTGGCGGCGTCCATGCCGCCCTTGGTGGCCGAGTACGCCACCAGCCCCGGGAAGCCGCGCTGCGCGCAGATCGAGGTGATGTTGACGATCCGCCCGCGCAGCCCCTTGCCCAGCATTCGCCGGATCACCAGGCGGGTGAGCTGCAACGGCGCGGTCAGGTTGGTCTCGATGATCCGGGCGATGTCGCCGGTGGAGGTGTGCACGTGCAGCGAGTCCTGCCCGACGGCGGCGTTGTTGACGACGCCGTCGATCGGGCCGAGCCGCTCCTCCACCTCCCGCACGAAGGCCTGGGTCGCGGCCGGGTCGGTGACGTCGACCGCGCCGACGTGCATTCGGTCGGGATGCTCGGCGGCCAGCTTCTCCAGCTCCGGCGTGACGGTACGGGCGAAGGCCGCCACCCGTACGCCGGCGTCGAGCAGGTCGGTGACGATGGCCAGGCCCAGCCCCCGGGAACCGCCGGAGACGAGGACCACGGTGCTGGGCGGGACGAGCGGGGAGTCAGACATCGCTCTTCAACGTCTCCTTGACGGGGATCTCGGTGAACATCCGGATGCGGCGCGGCACCGCGTAGTCGGGGAGCCGGTCGGCGCACCAGCGCACCAGCGTGGCCTCGTCCAGCGGGTCGCCGGACGGTGTCGGCACCACCTCGGCGACGACCATCCGGCCGAGCACCGGGGCGCGCCGGCCGGTGACCCGCGCCCAGGCCACCCGGGGGTGGGCGGTGAGCACGCCGCGGACCAGCCCGGCGGAGACCTTGCTGCCGCCGACGTTGATCTCGTCGGAGTCGAGCCGGCCGGTGATCAGCACCCGGTCGACAACCACCTGCACCCGGTCGCCGGTGCGCACCGGCCCGTCGAGCCCGACCCCGTGGTACGGCGAGCTGACCACCAACTCCTCGCCGTCGACCGAGAGCCGGGGCCGGCCGGGCACCTCCCGGTCCAGCCACTCGACCGGGAACCCGGCGCGGCCGTCGTGCACCACGATGGACGCGCCGACCTCGGAGGAGGCGTAGATCCAGGAGATCCGGGCGGTCGGGAAGACCGCGCGGAGCTGGTCGAGGACGGCCTGGTCGACCGGCTCCCCGCCGAGGGTGAGCTGGCGCAGCGGCACCCGGGCCAGCGCCGCGCCGTCGCGGTGCAGGGTGCGCCGCCAGAAGGTCGGGGTGCCGGAGGCGGCGTCCACGCCGTGCGCGGCGGCGACGGCCGGCCACTCGTCCAGCTCGTCCGGGTCGACCACCACGAGGTGCTGCCCGGGCTGGGTCAGCGACAGCGTCACCACCTGCCACCAGGCGTACGTGCCGGGGGCGTACGGGCAGAGCCAGGTCCGCTCCGGCTGGGCGCCCCGGACGGTGGTCAGCGAGTCCAGGGTGTGCCCGACCCGCTTGGGCCGCCCGGTGGAGCCGGAGGTGAGCAGCCAGAGCCGGCCGGGCTCGGCGGGGCGGGGCCGGGTGGGCGGTACGGTCACCGGCCCGGCGGCGTCCAGGGTGGTCAGCGCGAAGCCGGCCGCGCGCAGCTCGTCCCGCATCGCCGGGTCGACCCGGTGCGCGGTGCTCAGCAGCAGCTCGGTGCCGTGCTCGGCGTGCCGCCGGGCGGCGGTCAGCGCGTCGGCGGAGCCGGCGGCGAGGACGGCGGCGGGCGACGGCAGCACCGGCGCGGGCAGCGCCCGCCAGGTGCGCGCGGTGCCCCCGAGGACGACCCGGTTGTCCAGGCCGGCCGGGGTGGAGGTCGGGACGGTCACTGCCGCTGGAGCGTGCCGAGGAAGTCGAGGACGTCGCCGACGGTGGCGATCCGGCGCAGGCCGGGGGCGTCGAAGTTGAGCTCCTCCCCCGTCTCGTCCTCGACCCGCAGGGCCAGCTCGGAGAAGTCCAGCGACCGGAAGCCGATCTCCCGCAGGTCGGCGGCGTCGTCGTCCGGGAGCACCTTGCCCTGGTTGGCGAGCACCTGCGCCATGAGGTCGCGGATCTGCGCGCGACTCAATTCGTTCATGCGGCGGAGTGTACAGCCCGGGAATTGACCTCACCATTTCCCGGGTAGGGTTCCCGAGGCCCGCAAAAATCGAACGGAAAGAGGTCGGCGTGCTGCGTGAGGCGACCGAGGACGACGTTAACCTGATGTTGTCCTGGCGTAATCAGGAAACCAACCGGCAGGTCAGCAAGAACAGTCACGAGATCACCGCCGAGGAGCACGCCGCGTGGTGGTCGCGGGTGCGCACCGACCCCACCCGCCGGGTGCTGGTGTACCTCCGCGACGGCCGGCCCTGCGGCGTGGTGACCTTCTTCGACCTGCGCCTCGACGGTCCGCGTACCGGTTCCTGGGGCTTCCACCTGGACGCCGAGGGGCTGGCGGAGCGGGGCGAGACGCTGCCCGCCTGGCTGGAGGTGATGCGGGCGGCGGTGGACCACGCCTTCGACGAGCTGCGGCTCGACCGGCTCGACGGCGAGGTGCTCGCCGACAACACGGTGGTCCGCCGGATGAACCGCCGCTTCCGGTTCGTCGAGGGCATCCCCGAAAAGCAGGTGCACGACGGCCGGGAAATCACCGTCGTCCCCGTTTCGCTGGATCGGGAGAATCGTCGACGGCGCTGATGTCGACAATTGTCCGTCGCGCATTAACCGGCCGGCCATTCCCCGTTCATCGACGTGGGGGAAGAATCGTCAGCCGCGCCGCCAGGCCGCCCAGTGCTGGCCCGGATTGCCGCCGAGGCGGACGAAGTCGTAGCGGGTGCCGTCCCAGTCATCCGGGGCGCCGGGCGCCCAGCGGGCGAAGACCACGTCGGCGGCGGCCGGCGGCCGGTCGCTGAACCACCGCACGTCGCTCCAGGTCACCTGGTGACTCAGGTTGAACCGCAGGATGTAGTGCACGCCCACGGAGGCGTAGACCCGCTCGCCGGGCCGTACCCCGAGGTCGGCGACGCGCGGGGTCGGCGCGGTCGCCGCCACCATCGGCCGGACCAGCCGGTCGGTGATCACCTGCATGGTGCCGAGGTTCACCACGACCAGCGCGGCGAGCACCGGCACCCGCAGCCTCGGCACCCGGACCGCGGCGACCAGCAGCAGGCAGGCCACCACGCCCACCGCCGCACCGGTGAACGGGCGGAACTCGCGCCAGCCGCCGGTCAGCGCCATCAGGTCGGGGGCGCCGAAGCCGCCGTAGCGCAGCTCGTGCCCCCGGCTCGCCACGTAGGCGAGCCGGGCGGCGATCAGCGCCGCGCCCCCCACCAGCAGCGCGACCGCGACGGCCGCCCGGGCCAGCAGCACCCGGTACGCCACGGTGAGCAGCACCCCCACCCCGACCAGCAGCCAGAACGGGGCCAGCATCTGCACGTACCGGCCGTAGATGGCGTCCAGCGGCTTGGTGGTGATGCCGGCCAGGATCACCGACGCGCCGCCGGCCACGCCGACGCTGGTCACCAGGGCGACGCCGAGCGTCCAGCGGACGGCCGGGTCGCCGCCGCGCCGGCGCAGCTCGCGCACCGCGGCGGCCCAGGCGATCCCGGTCGTCCCGAAGGTGATCACCACCAGGTACCAGAGCTGCGTGGCGACGGCCGCCCCCAGTCGCAGCAGCCCCTGGCCGGAGGCGACGGCCCGGACGGTGCCGCCGCCGGGCGGGTTGCCCAGCAGGTAGACCCGGTCGCCGAGCAGCCGGATGCCGACGGCGTTCACCAGGGCCAGGGCCAGCACCGGCAGCACCGCGGCCAGCGCCTGCCGGAGGGTGGCCCGGCGGCGGACCAGCAGCAGCAGGATCAGACCGGCGTGCACCGCCACGATCACCAGGCCCCTGGAGTGCAGCAGGTGGAACGCGCCGACCAGCGTGCCCACCGTCGCGGCGGCCAGCGCCCCCGGCCGGGCGACCCACCGGTGCACGGCCAGCAACCAGGCCAGCACCAGCGGCGCCAGCACCGCGTCGATCATCGCCACCTCGGCGTAGAAGGCGGTGGCCGGCAGGGTCGCGGCCACCGCGGCGACGACCAGGGCGTACGACCGGCGCAGCGTGAGCAGCCGACGGGCCAGCAGGTACGCCAGCGGCAGCACGGTGGCGTTGACCGCCGCGTTGATCAGCTGCACCAGGCGGTAGCTGTCGGTGAAGTCCCGCTCGCCGAGGAACGCCGGGGAGATCAGCATCGGGTAGCCGACCCGACGCAGCGGGCCGTTCTCGCTGCTGAAGCCGCCCGGCCCGCCGGCCAGCGCCCGGGCGGTGTTGAGGTAGCTGTCCTCGTCGGTGTGCGCGATCGGCAGGGTGACGTGCCGGGCGAGCCACATCCGCCAGGCCACCCCGGCGAGCCAGCCCAGGACCAGCAGCGCCGGCACCAGCCAGCGCCGCCGGGCCGGCGCCGCCGCCTTGGCCGGGGCAGTTGCCCGTTCCCGTACCTCGGTACCGGACGCCATCGTCGCCTCCTGCTCGCTGGGTGGCCCTCGGCGACCGTCGGTCGGCAGGGGTCGGTGTCTGGTGTCGCGCCCGCCACTGGCCGGATCTTGGACACTTGCCGTTCCGCTCGAACGGAAACGGTCCAAGATCTCCAGCCCGCTGGCCGCAAGGCGGGCGGGGCGCCGTCGATCCGAGGCGCCGGAACGGTAGGGGCGGCCGACGGTCGGGAGCCGCCGGGGGCCGCGCGGCCACTGTAGCCACGACCGATCCCGCAGGTCAGCCGCGCGAGCCGGTCGGCGCAAGTGTTCGCCTGCCGGGTGTCCGGCATTCACGGGACCAGCGCGGTCGGTTCACCCGGGCGCGTCGGGGTGTTAACCCGCCGTGGCTACCGTCCGTCCGGTCGCGTGGCCCCCGGCCGCCGGCGCACAACCTGCGATCATGGGAGCACCACATTGAGCGAGCTGACGGGATCCTCCATCCTGGTCACCGGCGGCACCGGTTCCTTCGGTAGGACCTTCCTCCGGCACATCCTGGCCGAGGCCGACCCGGCCCGAGTGGTGGTCTTCTCTCGCGACGAGCTGAAGCAGTACGAGCTGCGCCAGCAGCTCGGCGACGACCCGCGGCTGCGCTGGTTCATCGGCGACATCCGGGACCGGCACCGGCTCACCCGGGCCATGCACGGCGTCGACCACGTCGTGCACGCGGCGGCGCTGAAGCAGGTGGACACCGCCGAGTACAACCCGTCGGAGTTCATCGCCACCAACATCACCGGCTCCCAGCACGTGGTGGACGCCGCGATCGAGGCCGGCGTCAGGAAGGTCATCGCCCTCTCCACCGACAAGGCGTCCAGCCCGATCAACCTGTACGGCGCCACCAAGCTGGTCGGCGACAAGCTCTTCGTCTCCGCCAACCACTACGCCGCCCAGCACCCCACCCGCTTCGCGGTGGTCCGCTACGGCAACGTGGTGGGCAGCCGCGGGTCGGTGGTGCCGCTGTTCCGCCGGCTGGCCGCCGAGGGCAAGAGCCTGCCGATCACCGACAAGCGGATGACCCGGTTCTGGATCACCCTCGACCAGGCCGTCCAGTTCGTCATGGACAGCTTCGACCAGATGCAGGGCGGCGAGCTGTTCGTGCCGCGCATCCCCAGCATGCGCATCCTCGACCTGGTCGAGGCGGTGGCCCCGGACGCCACCACCCACGAGATCGGCATCCGGCCGGGCGAGAAGCTGCACGAGGAGATGATCGCCCCGGACGACAGCCGGCGGACGCTGCGTGCCAAGGACCGGTTCATCGTCCAGCCCACCATCGCCACCTGGGGCTACCAGCCGCCGGTCGGTTGCGAGCCGGTGCCGGACGGGTTCGCGTACCAGTCGGACACCAACGACGAGTGGCTGAGCGTCGAGCAGCTGCGCGACATGCTCGGCCTCGGCGCGTGACGGCGATGCTGCCGTACGGGCGGCAGTCGCTCACCGCCGACGACGTCACCGCCGTGGTGGCCGCGCTGCGCAGCGACTGGCTCACCACCGGCCCGCAGGTCGACGCCTTCGAGACCGACCTGGCGAGCTGGACCGGCGGGGTCGGCTGCGCGGCGGTCTCCAACGGCACCGCCGCGCTGCACGTCGGGTACGCGGCGGCCGGGGTGGGCCCCGGCGACGAGGTGGTGGTGCCGCCGATGACGTTCGTCGCCACCGCCAGCAGCGCGGTGGCGCTCGGCGCGAAGGTGGTCTTCGCCGACGTCGAGGAGGAGACCTTCACCCTCGACCCGGCCGCGGCGGCCGCCGCGACGACCTCGCGTACCCGGGTGGTCTCCGCCGTCGACTACGCCGGCCACCCGGCCGACTACGACGCCCTGCGCGGCGCCCTCGCCGGCAGCGACGCGCTCCTGCTGGCCGACGCGGCGCACTCCATCGGCGCCACCTACCGGGGCCGGCCGGTCGGCTCGCTGGCCGACCTGACCACCTTCTCGTTCTTCCCCACCAAGAACCTGACCACGGCCGAGGGCGGCGCAGTCGCCGCGCTCGACGCGGAGCTGCTGACCCGGGCCCGCCGGTTCCGCAACATCGGGCTGGTCCGCGAGCGGGACGCGCTGCGCTGGCCGGACGAGGGCGGCTGGCACCAGGAGGTGCACGAGTTCGGCCTGAACTACCGGCTGCCCGACGTGCTCTGCGCGCTGGGCCGCAGCCAGTTGCGCCGGCTCGGCGACTTCCTCGCCGCCCGGGACCGGCTGGTCGCCCGGTACGACGAGGCGCTGGCCGACCTGGACGGCGTGCTGCCCCCCGGCCGCCGCTCGTGGGCCGCCCCGGCCTGGCACCTCTACCCGATCCGGGTGCTCGACGGCCGCCGCCGTGAGGTGTACGACCGGATGCGGTCCGCCGGCATCGGCGTCCAGGTCAACTACCTGCCCGCGCACTGGCACCCGGCCTTCGCCGACCTCGGTTACCGGCGCGGATCCTGCCCGGTGGCCGAGTCGTTCTACGAGCAGCAGCTGTCGTTGCCGCTCTTCCCGACCCTGACCGACGCCGACCAGGATCGCGTGGTCGACGCGCTGGGCGCGGCGCTGCGGGGCGGCACGGCCCGTCCCGCCGCCGCCTGACGGGGGAACCGATGCACCACGCGAACCACTTCTACGGCCACGCGCACGTGCTGGCCCGCTACTGCGGGCTGGGCGACGGGCACCCGCCCCGGATCAACGGGTACGTCCAGCACGGCTGGAACATCGGCGACGGGCTGGCTCCCGGCCACCCGTACGCCGAGTTCACCCCCAGTCTGCTCTGGTCCGAGCAGACCCGCCGGCGGGCCTGGTCGGTGGGGCGGCGCAACGTGGTCACCGTCGGCGCGCCGTTCACCTACCTGCTGTCGCTGCGCCCGCAGGACCCGCCGGAGGCGCAGCGGGCGGGCACCATCTGGTACCCGTTCCACGGCTGGGAGGGCCAGCACGTCAAGGGCGACCACAAGGAGCTGATCGCCCGGATCCGGGCCACCGAACCCGGCCCGGTCACGGTCTGCCTCTACTGGCACGAGTACGGCATGCGCCGGGTGCGCCGGCTCTACGAGAACGCCGGCTTCCGGGTCATCTGCCACGGCTACCGCGGCCACTGGTGGAAGGACACCGATCCGCTCTTCCTCGACAAGCAGCTCACCGAGCTGCGCCGGCACAAGCGAGTCGCCTCCAACCGGCTGACCAGCGCGATCTTCTACGGCATCGCCGCCGGCTGCGAACCCGCCGTCTACGGCGACCCGATGATCCTCGCCGCCGAGGACCCGACCTTCGGCGGCACCGCCCGGATCCGCCGGCAGTGGCCGGAGCTGCACGGCGAGTCCGTCGACCTGCCGACCGCCGTCGAGATCGCCCGCGTCGAGCTGGGCACCGACCACCGCTGTACGCCCGCCGAGCTGCGCGAGCTGCTCGGGTGGGCGAACCTCCAGGAGGAGAAGAGTTGACCACTGAGACGGCGGCCCGGATCGCGCTGCCCGGCGGGGAGATGCTGGCCTGGTCCGACCTGCCGGAGGAGCGGCTGCCCGACGGCGGGCCGGTCGCCGCGCTGGTCGCCCGGGTCGTACCGGCGGGGGCGCGGGTGCTGCTGGCCGGGCCGCACGACCCGGCGCTGCTGACCCGGCTGGCGCACGCGGAGGTCACCTGCCTGCTGCGCAGCCACCCGGACGGGGTGGCGCTGGCCGAGCGGGGCGCCCGGGTGGTGGTGGGCGGCCCGTCCGGCCTGCCCGCCGGCGAGACCTTCGACGTGGTGGTGGCCGCCGCCGGGCTGGACGCCGTGGAGTCGGTGGAGGGCCCCCGGCTGGGCTGGGACGGCGTGCTGGACCGGCTGGCGCGGGCGCTGCGCCCGGGCGGGACGCTGCTGCTGCGGCTGGACAACCCGCTCGGCGTGCACCGGCTGGTCGCCACCGCCCCCTGGTACGCCGACCGCGCCGACTCCGCCTGGACGATCGGCGGGGTGCTCGACACCGACCGGCCGGCCAACCCGGAGCAGTTGCGCGACCGGCTCACCGGGGCGGGACTGCGGCCGGCGGCCTGCTTCGCGGCGTACCCCGATCCGAGCACGCCGACGGCGCTGGTGGCCGCCGACGAGCTGGACCGGCGGACCACGTCGGGGCTGTTCGACGCGGTGCTGCACGGCGCCTGCGCGGGCGGCGCGGCCACCGTGCTCCAGGACCCGGCCCGGCTGGCCGTCGACGCGCTGCACGCGGGCCTCGGCTCGGCGCTGGCGCCGGGCTGGCTGCTGCTCGCCCGCCGCCCCGGCGACCCGGACAACGGGCCGGTCGACCCATCAGCGGACGCGCTGCCCGTGGCGCTGGTGCAGACCGGGCCGCCGGGGATCGGCGTGGTCGAGGTGGTCGACGGGCCGGACGGCTGGCGGTGGCGGGTGGGCGGCCGGGTCAGCCGGCCGGCGCCGGCCCCGTTCGCCACCCGCGAGGCGGCCTACCGGGACGCGGGCGCGCTGGACGGGCCGGTGCCCGAGGGGCGGCTGCTGCGCACCCTGCTGCTCGACGCCTGCCTGCGTCGCGACCTGGACACCCTGCGCCGGCTGCTGCGCGGGTACGCGTCCTGGCTCGCCGCGGGCGCCGACTCCGACGGCCGGCTGGGCGGCGCGGTGGCCCTCGCCGGCACGGACAACGTGGTGGTGGCCGGCGACGAGCACGCGGTGCTGGACCCGAGTTGGCGGGCCGCCGCGCCGATGGACGTGGACGTGGTGCTCGCCCGGAGCCTGTGGCGGTTCGCCGCCGCGCTGCTCACCGGCGGGTACGCCCACCCCTGGCCGTCCACCCTGGACGTCGCCGGCCTGACCGTGGTGCTCGGCGGCCTCGCCGGCCGGGAGCTGGACCGGCGCACCGTCGACGCGGCGATCGAGGCGGAGGCGGCGGTCTCCGCGGCGCTGCGCGGCCTCGACGCCGACGGGCGGGTCCGCCTCGCCACCGAGCTGCGCGCGGTCGAGCCGACCGACCCGCCCGTCGG
>NZ_JAGPYL010000135.1:0-17000 GCF_018070095.1 Micromonospora sp. U56 | reverse complement strand
GGGGGGGTGGGGGGGCACGACGACGGGCATGATGGGGGAAAGTTCCGCCGACGCCGACCGCGAGGAGGCCCGCATGTCGTTGCTGCGCCGGGTGATCGGTGGGGTCCTGCGCCGGCTACGGCTGCGCCAGGGCCGGACGCTGCGCGAGGTCGCCGAGGCGGCCGGGGTGTCGCTGCCCTATCTCTCCGAGGTGGAGCGGGGGCGCAAGGAAGCCTCCTCCGAGGTGCTCGCCGCGATCTGCCGCGCCCTCGGCATCAACCTGTCCGACCTGCTCGAAGAGGCCCGCGACGACCTGCGCCGGGTCGAACGGCGGATCCCCGCCGCGCCCCGGGCCGCCCTGTCCCGGCTGGACCGGGTGCCGGCGGCCCGCGGCGAGACCGGCCCGACTGTCCGGATCGGCTTCCAGCCCGCCGGGGCGACGCCGCCGGTGTCGGCCGCCCCGACCTCCTTCCGGCACCCGGCCGGGCCGGTGCTGCGGCTGGGCGGGCCGCTCCTGCACGTCGGCGGTCCGGCGTCGCCCGTCGGGTCGACCGTCGGCGGGGCGGGGCTGCGGGTCCGGTTGATCGCCTCCGCGCCGGCCGGGCGCCCCGGCCCGCGTACCTCCAGGATGCTGGCCCGCCGCCGGGCCCGAACGGGCCGGCGGCGGCTGACCGCGGTGTAGGCCGGCCGCGGTTCTGCCGTCGGCCGATCTGCCGCCGGCAGAAATCCTGGGGCCGCGACCGGCGCCGGGCGCAGGCTGGAGACGCCGGTTCCCGGGCGGTGCTCCTCGCCCGCCGGCGCCAGTCTGGAGGGCGGTCGCGATGATCGGGTACGACGTGCGCATGCTGGACGGCGGTCAGCCGACCTTCGGGGACCACGTTTTCGAGCGGCTGCTGCGGGAGCGGATCGTCTTCCTCGGCACCGAGGTCACCGACGCCACCGCGAACCAGATCTGCGCGCAGATCCTGCTGCTCGCCGCCGAGGACAGCGAGCGGGACATCTTCCTCTACATCAACTCGCCGGGCGGCTCGGTGAGCGCGGGGATGGCCGTCTACGACACCATGCGCTACGTGCAGAACGACGTGGCCACGCTGGCGCTCGGCTTCGCCGGGTCGATGGGGCAGTTCCTGCTCTGCGCCGGCGCGGCGGGCAAGCGCTTCGCGCTCCCGCACTCGCGGATCATGATGCACCAGCCCTCCGGTGGGATGGGTGGCACCGCCGCCGACATCACCATCCAGGCGGAGAACATGCTGCACGTGAAGCGGACCATGCACGAGCTGATCGCCCAGCACAGTGGTCGCACCCTGGAGGAAATCCAGCGCGACTGGGACCGGGACCGCTGGTTCACCGCCGAGCAGGCCCGCGACTACGGCCTGATCGACCAGGTGATCGCCCGGGTGGACCAGCTCGCCGGCTGACCGGCGGGCGACGAGCGGTGGCCCCCGCGCTGACGCGATTGCATGGACACCGACGGTCCCGGCCCGGAGCGGACTCGCCCCCTCGATCGCGTCCGCCCGGCCGTGACCTGCGATCCTCGGTGCATTTCGAGCCTATGCCGGGCATCGCCGCGCCGCTGAGCAAGAAGGCGCAGCGCTTTCGGAGCGAATCGTGTTACATGACCGCCCGCCCCCGGTATGGGGACGGGCGGTCACCGCCGCGTGGTCGCCCGCGCGCCGTGCTCACGGGTAACTGATCACCGGGCTGGTGCCGTAGCTGCCCACGACCGGGGTGCCGACCTCGTTGACGGTCTTCTCGATGCCGCCACTGCCGTCGAGGAAGACGGTCACCATGTTGTGGAAGCGGACCCCGGGCCGGCGCGGCGCCTCGATCCCCCGGTCGCAGCGGATGTCCACGCCCTGGTTGAAGTAGGAGTAGACGCCCAGCCCCCAGGCCTCGTGCTCGCGTACCCGGTCGCCGACCTTATAGGACGCCCAGCCCCGGCCGGTGGGGCTGGTCCAGGCGGCCTGGCTCGGCGGGTCGTAGGGCAGCTCGCTCTGGTAGAAGATCGTCCGGCCCCGCTCACCGTTCCAGATGGTCTGGTAGCGCTGGTGGTGCTCCACGAAGAGCCCGTACGCCGTCACGTCGTCGCCGTTGACGATCACCCCGGTGCCGGCGGTATTGGCCGTCCAGCCGATGCCGTTGCCGTGGTCGCCGCGCCAGGCCCAGACGTTGTCGATCAGCGTGTGGTCGCTCTCCACCACCAGGCTGGTCCGCGCGCGCCCGACCCAGGGCCCGCCGATGCGGATGAAGACGTCCTGCACCGAGATCGGGTCGTCGGCGTGGTCGCGGCGGGGGTGCCGGTGGCCGATCTGGACCAGCACGTCCGACTCCGTCTCGCCGGCGTCGACCAGGATGCCGGCGATGCGCACGCCGTCGACGTCGGCGACCCGTAGCGCGGCGTCGCCGCCGGTCGGGGCGAGGCTCGGCATGCCGAGGCCGAGCACCACGGTGCCCGGGTGGATGACCCGCAGCGCGCGGTCCAGGCGGTAGACGCCCGGGGTGAGCAGCAGGTGCCGGCCGCGAGCCAGCTCGCGGTTGATCCGCTGCGCGTCGTGGGTCGGACAGGCGATGAAGAAGTCCCGCAGCGGCAGCGGGCGGGTCGTCCCGCCGCCGGCCGCCCAACTGGTGCCGGCGGTGTCGCGGCGCAGCCCCGGCACGGCGACCCGCCAGCGGCCGGCGGCGTCCACGAACAGATACGGCTTCTCCCGGGTCACCGGGCTGGTCGGCAACGTGGTGTACGGCGGGTTCGGGAAGCCCTGGGCGGGCGCGCCGAGCACGCCGGAGAACACCTGGTTCCAGACCCCGTTGGTCCAGTCGCCGCCCAGCTCGCTGTCGCGGGTCAGCCACTGCTGCTGGGAGCCGTTGATGGTGATGCCGTCCACCTTGGAATCGGCGATGAAGCCACCGCTGGAGTAGCCGCCGTTGCCGGGCTCCAGCCAGAGGATGCCCTTGACGTGCACCCGACGCATCGGCGACGCCTGGGAGACGGCCCACTGGTTCGACCAGTCGGTCGGGGTGATGGCGAGGTTCTCCGCCGAGCGCCAGAAGTTGGTCAGCGCGGAGATGCCGGCCGGGGAGTTCGGGTCGGGCTGGCCGACGACGCGTACCGCGCCATGGATCTCCACGTCGTCGGGGTGCTCGCCCAGGCCGGCCACGGTCGTGTAGTAGCCCAGGCGGGCGTTCACCTCGTAGCGGCCGGGCTTGAAGAGCACCGCGTACCGGTCGGTGCCCATCTCGTTGTGCTCCTGCCGGGCGAAGAGCCGGTCCACGGTGGACTGGATCTCGGCGGCCGGGGTGCTCGGGTCGTAGACGAAGACGTTCGGGCCGAAGTCGGGCTCGTCCTCGTGGTGTCGTGCGGGAGCGGCGGAGGCGGCGGAGGCGGGGGCGAGTCCCGCCGCGGCGGCGGTCGCGGCAGCGAGGGTGAAGAGCTGCCGACGGGACGGTTGGAGGTGGGCTGTCATCGACCTACCTGTCGGTGTGGGCTGCCGATCGGTGCCGTGAGAGCGCTCTCTCAGCGACGTGGGCGGCATCGGGGCTGACATGGGTGGGGAATGAGCTTGTTTCTACCCCGCCGTGCCCGATCGCGCCAGAGGGGGCGGCCCTTGACAGGGGTATCGGAAAGCCTAGACTTACCGTTCGTGGCCACTTACCAAGGGCGGATGTTGGACGCCCTGGGCGACGCGACCCGGCGGTCCGTCTTCGAACTGCTCGCCGCCGGCCCCCGTTCCGTCGCCGAGATCGCGGCCGAGCTGCCGGTCAGCCGTCCCGCGGTCTCGCAACACTTCAAGGTCCTCAAGGAAGCCCGACTCGTCTCGTCCACCCCGGTGGGCACCCGCCGCGTCCACGCACTCGACCCGCAGGGCCTGGCCGCCGTACGCGGCTACTTCGACCAGTTCTGGAACCACGCCCTGGCCGCGTTCGCGCAGGCCGTGGAGCAACCGCCCGAGGAGGCACCGTGACAACCGAGACCACCGGAGGGACCGTCGTACGCACCAGCGTCGAGGTCGCCGCCCCGCCCGAGCACGCCTTCACCGTCTTCACCGCCGGCATGGACCGCTGGTGGGAACGCTCGCACCACCTGCTGCCCGGCGAACTCAAGCAGGTCGGCATCGACCCGCACGTCGGCGGACGACTCTGGGAGGAGAACGACGCCGGCGAGGTCTGCGTCTGGGGCACGGTCCTCGCCTGGGATCCGCCGCGCACCTTCGCGTTCGCCTGGCTGATCGGCCCTGACTGGAAGGTTCCGCCGCAGGACGCGACCGGCAGCCGGGTCACCGTCACCTTCACCCCCATCGAGACCGGCACCCGGGTCGACCTGGTCCACGACCAGCTCGACGCGCACGGGACCGGCTGGGAGGGCGTCCGGGACGCGGTGGCCGGTGAGGGTGGTTGGCCGGCCGGGTTGCGGCTGTACGCGGCGACCGTCTGACCGGCGCGCTGCGGGGTCGGTTCGGCGCGCCGAACCGGCCCTGCTGCCTCTCGGGTCCCTCAGCGGTGAGGTCGCACCGGAACTCCAGGCTGGCCACCCGCGCACCTGCTCGTCGTCGTGCAGGTACGGCGCGTCCGGCCCGTGTCGCACGATGTCGAGCGCCCGGCACATCGCCTCGTCGACCTCGCCGTCCGCCAAGTCGCCGCTCCCCTGACGCTCGACCCTGTGCCAGTGCGCTGTGTGGACCGCTACCGTCGCCGCATGCCCGAGCTGATCGCGCCCACCGTCCGCCTGCACGCAGCCTGGCTCGAGGCACAGGACGAGTGGGGTCCCGGCGCCCACGAGGACGGTTTCGGACTCCTGCCGTCCGACGAGATGGATTCGCCCAGCGGGTTCGCGACGTGGGTGGCCCGGCTGGAGGCCGAGTCGGAACCGGCGAAGGCGCACGATGCCGGTCGGGTGCCGTGCACGTACCGGTGGATCGTCGAGAGCGAGCGGGTGCTCGGCGGGATCGCCCTGCGGCATGAACTCAACGACTTCCTGCTGCGGGTCGGCGGCCAGGTCGGGTACGGCATCCGGCCGTCCGCGCGCCGGCGAGGGCTGGCCACCTGGGCGCTGGGCCGGATGCTCGGCGAGGCACGGGCGCTCGGCCTGGATCGGGTGCTGGTCACCTGCGAGGTGGACAACATCGCCTCGGCGAGGACGATCGAGCACCACGGCGGTGTCCTCGAGGACGTCCAGGACACCGAACTCGGCACCGCACGGCGGTACTGGATCAAGCTCTAGCGACAGGCGGGCCCTTGGGGAGGATCTCGGCGGGCAGCCTCAGTCCTGCCCGCCGTCCCGGGCCGGGTCAACGAGAGCACCATCGGGGACCACGGAGGTTGGCGTGCGCCCTCCTCCTACCAGGACATTCGCCCGACGGCTCCCCAGCGATCCGCTTGATCATTCCACGCATGTTCCGGATCTTGTCTGCCGAGCCCTGGATCTATCGATTGCCGGCGACCGCGCAGGGCGGGGCTGACGGCGTGCCGCTGCTAGTCTCCCGGGCTGATGACACGTGCTTCGGTGACCGGGCCACCTTCGACACCAGAAAGGGTCGTGGCATGTCCAGCGACCGTCTCATGCGCATCCACAGCGCCGAGTTCCAGGCCATGGCCGAGAGGGTCCTACGGGTCACCGAGCTCACCTCCCGCCTGAACGTCCTGCCCTTCGACGACGAAGCAGGCAAAGCGGAACTGTTCGAACAGATCCTCGGCAAGCCACTGCCGACGAGAGTCACGATCTATCCGCCCTTCTACACGGATCACGGCCTCCACCTCGACCTCGGCGAGCGCGTGTTCATCAATCAGAACTGCACGTTCCTGGACTACGCCGGCATCCGGCTCGGCGAGCGCGTGATGGTCGGCCCGAAGGTCACGTTTATCACCAGCGGCCACCCGGTCGATCCTGAGGAGCGGCGGCTGTACCTCACCGGCGCGCCCATCGACGTGGCGGAGAACGTGTGGATCGGCGCCGGTGCCACGATCCTGCCCGGCGTCAGCATTGGCCGTGATGCCGTGGTCGCCGCCGGCGCGGTCGTGGCCGATGACGTTCCGCCGGCAAGCCTGGTGACCGGCACCAAGGCAACCATGCACCGACGGTGGTGACCCCCGCTGCCAACAACGTCATGGCCAGCAACATCTAGCCCTGCCAGGACGGCTACAACGTGTCCTGGCTGATCATCGAGGTGCCCCCGGCAGGATTCGAACCTGCGACACACGGTTTAGGAAGTGTGGACACGGCCGGAAGTCGCACGGCAGCGACCTGCCCTTGACCTGCTTCGCCACGCTGACCGCCACGTCCAGGAGCTGACCGCCGCTGACCGCCGTCACCCATCCGAACGGGCACGCAAGGGGCACGCGACTGTCAGACCCGAAAATGGGCTCCCCAGCCGACGGCCAGAGTGACAAACTGCAGGTAACAGCTATGGCCCGCCGTGCTCCCACCCCGCGCCACGGCTTTGATTACGGGCCTCGGGGCGGTTGGCGTGTCCATTTTCCCGCATGTGCGGCGCCCCGAAGGGACCCAGGAACAGCTTGGGAATTGGACAACGTTGGACCTTGTGCCAGCGTTTCCCCTTGCCGGCATGGTCTCACCTGGCCTGTTGTGCCCCCTACTGACACCGCGTTGTGGCCCGTGAATGGCCCGACGATGCCGCCCCTGTCGCACGCGGACTGCACGCTGGACCTGCCTTGAGTTAAGGTCGCCCGCATGGCTGACGCTGTCGTGATTCCCGGCGGTAGGTTCGGGCCCGGCGCTCCCCTGCTTATGTACGCCGGCGATGTGGCGGAGCAGCGGGGCGCAACGGTACATCGGTACTCGTGGTCCCAGAAGTTTCCGGCGGCCGGTCAGCCCCAAATCGAGAGCTGGGTCGGCGATGAGGTGGTTCCGCTGATCGACACCATCGGCGGTCGCCCACTGCTGATCGGCAAGTCGCTCGGCACGAACGCGGCAGCGATCGCCGCCGAAAGATCCTTGCCCGCCGTGTGGCTCACGCCCCTGCTCGACCTGCCGTGGGTGGCCGATGCGTTGGACCGTGCGACCGCGCCGTTCCTACTCGTGGGTGGCACTGCCGACAAAAGATGGGACGGTGACATCGCCCGCCGGCTGACGCCCCACGTGCTAGAGGTGGAAGGCGCGGATCACGGCATGTACGTACCCGGCCCGCTTACCGAGTCGATCGCGGTGCTCAGTCAAGTCGTGGTCGCCGTGGAGGAATTCCTCGACGCTATTGACTGGCCGAGCTAGTCACCCGGTCCCGCATCGCTGCTGGTACCTAGAAGCGGATCTCCTCGTCGGGCAGTCGTAGACCGTCCAGCCTCCCCGGACGGGGACCAGGTGGAGCGCCCTACTGGACGAACGACCTGGTCCCCGTCCGGGGAGGCTGGTAGCCCTTGTGGTGCCCGGCGAGGTGATCCGCGGCGGCATCTCTGAGGAGGGTCGGGGTTCGGGGCGGAGCCCCGAGGTCTTTTAGGCTCTCGTCCGTCAGCATGGCCGGCCGGCCCGGCCGATGCCGGCCGGAGGTCGCCAGCAGGCCGGGGCCCGGCCGGCGCGGCCCGCTTGCGGGCCGCCTTGATTCGATAGAGCGGAATTCGGCAGTGGGTTCACAGTGCCCGTTGTCCCTCGGTGACCGATCAGCGGCGTCTGTCGAGTGCTTGGCCCGCGATGTCGATGACCATCACCGTGACGTTGTCGTGCCCGCCATGATCGATGGCGGTGGCAATGAGCGCGTCGGCGACGTGTGGCGGGCTGTCAGCCGAGTTGAGGGCACTGCGGATAAGGTCCGCCGGCACGTACGAACTCAGCCCATCCGAGCACAACAGCAACCGGTCACCAGCGCGGAGCTGCACGACGGTCAGATCCGGTGACCGACCGTCGGTTCGCCCGTCAAGGAAGCGCGACAGCTTCTCAGGCAGGTCCGGCACGTCCCCCGCGTCGGACACGAGGTGCCGATAGATGTGGTCCTCACTGACTCGTATCAACGGGCTGTGCGCGGCTCGGAAGTCGCGCATCAGATATGCGCGGGAGTCGCCGACATTCGCCAGGACTGCGGTGTCGCCTGACCACAGGGCGGCGATCATCGTGGTTCCCATGCCTGCCAGCTCAGGCTCTTGGCGGACTCTTTGACGAAGCGCGTTGTTGGCGTCGTTGATCGCCCTTCCGAGCAGATCGGCGAGGTCTGCCGCTGACACCAGCTGGTCGTACGCCTTCACGGCGTTGATTGCCGTTGTGCTGGCGATGTCACCGGCGACGTGTCCACCAAGGCCATCGGCGACTGCGTAGAGCCATCGGCCCTGGTAGAAGCAGTCCTCGTTGCGTCGCCTGACGAGGCCCACGTGAGTCCTGCTTGCCGCGTGCACGACGGGTTCCGAAGTCATGCCTGACCTGCCGACGTGTCATCGTCAGGCCACGGTTCACGGGCGTTCTCGTCCCGGTGCAGGATGTGCACGGTCTCAACACGGTCGCTGGCGACGACGTACTCGGTGACCTCGACCGGCTTCTTGTCCGCTCCTGATGTGCCCACCCGCACGATCTCTAGGACGGGCAGGCTCGTCGGGATGTCGAGCAGCGCGGCCTCGTCCTTGCTCGGCATGCGCGCTCGGTGGAGCTCCATCCAACTGATCGGCCAGTGGCCGGCCTTCTCGATGCGGTACAGCCACTCACCGGCCGCCGGGTTGGCGTCTACGTCGGCGACGACGTCCGCGACTCGTGGGTGAATCCACGAGATGTTGATCTGAAATGGCGCTTCGGAAGCTGGTCCCGTCACCCGGAACCGGCGCAGCACTTGGGTGCCCGGCGCGACGCCTAGCAGCTTGGCAATGCGGGGATCGTTGAGCGGTGCGGGGGCGTTGACCGCCTCCCCGTGACGGACCCACACCTCCTGGCTGCTCGCGGAGGGAAACGAGTAGCCGGTGGCCTGCTCGTTGCGCTTGACCAGGTCACCACGAGGACGGCGCGGGCGCATGGTGCCGTATCGCACGGTGATTCCGCGACCCTGCACCGCCCAGACGTAGCCCTCTGTTTCCAACACAGCGATAGCCCGGCCGATGGTGTCGCGGTTGGCGCCGTACTCGGTTGCGAAGTCGTCCAAGCGAGGAAGCCGGCTGCCCGGTTCCCACTCTCCAGCTTCGATCCGTTCGCGGATCTTGGAAGCAATGTCCTGGTAGCGCGAGTGCACGGGCATGTCGGTACCTCTTCCTGCGCGATTATCCCAAGACAATCCTTGACAGCGCCCTCGATTGTCCCCAGACTATCGGTACCTGATTATCCCAAGACAATCCGATGCGGGTGCCGGTCTCGGAAGGACTCGACGGCGTCCCGCGACAAGAGGGAGTGAGCCGAGGTGGCTGTTCCAAACGCACTGAAGGTGCCGGTTCCGTTCGACTACGTCTTCCCGCAGGGCGCGCTGTGCCTCGGGGTGGAGCCGGTGACGGACTTCGACAAGCGCGGCCAGGGCGACGACCAGGCACGTGACAAGGACACGGGCGAGCGCCTGTGGGTGGTCAAGGTCCTGGACCTGGACCCGGAGGCCGGAAAGTTCGGCGGAACCAAGGAGGTCAAGGTGAAGATCGCCGCCCCGGTGCAGCCGGTGCCGCCGGCGTCGAAGATCCCCGGCTACCCGCCGGCGGTCCACTTCACCGACGTGACCCTGACGCCGTATGTCGACTCGCAGCGGTGCAAGGGCTCGGGGAAGTGCCGGGCGCGTCAGGCGTGGTCGATCCGCGCCGGGGAGATGACCGAGCCCACCGCCGCCGCGCCGAACCAGGCGGCCTGACCAGATCTCGACGCGCGGGGCGGGCTTCCTCCGCCAAGACGACTCCCGCCCCGCGCACTGACCCGTTCTCCTGGAAGGAGTTGGGCTGATGCCCACGCTAGCTGACGCTGCCCGCATCGTCGGGAACCCGCGCCCCGCACCCCGCCGCACCACCCACCGCCGCACGGTGATGCGCCTCGCTGGTCCCGGTATCCGGGTCGCCCGCGAGGTCTACACCACCGTTCCCGCCGACGCCGTCCGCGTGGCCGCGCTGGTCGAGATCTCGGCCGCCGCTGCCGCCCTGGCACGGACGGTCGTCAAGCTGCGGCACCTCGACCCGGACCTCATCGCCCCGCACGTCTCAGACCGCGTCGACCTGCGCGCGGTGCTCGGTCGGGGCCGGTGGCTGCCGACCATGACCCGTCACGTTCCCGCTCCGGAATTCGGGCCGGTGGACCTGGCCGCCCTCGGTCCGGCCCGGATGCCGGTGCGTCGCCGGGTGGTGCGTCGTCGTCCCGGCACGCCGGGGCAGGGTTCCCTGTTCGCCGCCGCTGTTGGGGAGGGCTGAGGGATGCCGCTGGTCAACGTGATCCGGGGGGACCGGATCGAGGGCGCTCCGATCAATGTCCGTACCCCGTTCGTCCGCATCCCGATGTGGCTGGCGCTGTCGTGGTGGACAGCCAAGGCGCTCGGCCGCCTGGTCCTGGTGCTCATCCGCTTCTGGTACGTCACCGTCCCGGCGGTGTTCTTCGGCTGGCTGTATCTGCGGTTCGGGTGGGCCGGGCCGGTCGGTGTCGTCGTCCTGATCGCCGCCGGCTCGATGGGGTGGGCGTTCGGGCACCGGTCGTCGTGGCTGCGGTTCGGCTGGTGGCCGGTCCTGTCCCGCTACCGCCGCATGGTCTACCGGCGCAACTGGCACGCCGCCATGGTGACCGCCAAGCTGGCCGTCTCGTTCGACTCGCACACCGTCTTGCCGGTGCTGCGCCGGGTCCGCTGCTCCTCGGGCGTGGACATGGTGACTGTGCGGATGGTGACCGGGCAGATCCCCGACGACTTCGCCCGCGTCGCGGAACGCCTCGCCCACACCTTCGGTGTCCGGCAGGTCAAGGCCGCACCCGGCAACCGGCCCGATGTGGTGCTGCTGCACCTGTTCCGCGGCGACCCCCTGGCAAAGCTGGTCCGCCCGGTCCCGGTGCCGGCGGTGCCGGAGTTCACCGCGCTGCCCGTGGGCAAGCGCGAGGACGGCGACGGCTACGACCTGCGCCTGTTCGGCACACAGGTCCTCGTCGTGGGCGCCACCGGAGCGGGGAAGGGCTCCGTGATCTGGTCCGTGGTCCGATCCCTGGCCGCCGGGGTCGCCTCCGGCCTGGTGCAGATCTGGGGCCTGGACCCGAAGGGCGGCATGGAACTCGGGATGGGCGCGCCGATGTTCACCCGCTTTGCCCGCAAGGACTACGCCGCGATGTGCGAGCTGATCGAGGAAGCCGCCACTGTGGCCAAGGACCGCGCCGGCAAGCTCTACGGCCGGACCCGCCAGCACACCCCGACGCCCGATGAGCCGCTGATCGTCCTGGTCATCGATGAGTTGGCCAACCTCACCGCCTACCTCACCGATCGGCAGCTCAAAGACCGCATCAAGGCCGCCCTGTCGATCCTGCTCAGTCAGGGGCGGGCGGTCGGCGTGCACGTGGTCGCCGCGATCCAGGACCCGCGCAAGGAGGTGCTGCCGTTCCGCGACCTGTTCCCCACCCGGATCGGACTGCGGCTGGCTGAGGCCGCGCAAGTCGACCTGGTGCTAGGTGAAGGGATGCGGGACCGAGGCGCGCTGTGTGACCGCATCCCGCAGTCCCTCCCCGGCGTGGGCTTCGTGGTCATCGACGGTGACCCGACCCCGATGCGGGTCCGGTTCTCCTACCTGACCGATGACGAGATCCGCGACATGGCGCACACCTACGGCCGGCTGCGGGTCATCGACGGCGAGATCCTGGACGGTGCCGCATGAAGCCCCACCCCACCGCCACCCGCGCCGATCGCATCGAGGGCCTGCTCCTCGTCGTCATCCTGCTCCTGGTCGCCGGCTTCGCCGGGGCCGCCTCCTTCACCCACGTCAAAGACTGGACCCTCGACAACTCCCCGGCCGGTACCGGGGCGTGGTTCGGCTGGGCCAACGCCGTCATCAGCGAGTTGGTCCCGGTCGCCGCGCTGCTGACCATCCGCCGCCGACGCCGTGCGGGTGACTCGATCCGGTACCCGATGTTCCTGCTCGTCGCCGCCGTCGCCCTGTCCCTGGCCGCGCAGCTCGCCGTCGCCAAGCCGGGCCTGTCCGGCTGGCTGCTGTCGGCCGTGCCGGCGCTGGCCTTCATGGGCCTGTCCAAGCTCGTCCTCACCACCGCCCCGGCCCCCGCACCGCCGGCCGACGAACCCGCCCCGGCTGCGGCACCCGCTCCGCCGGCTATGGCTCCGTCCGCCCGCCCCGTCACGCGGCCCGCTCCTGCGGTCCAGCCGACTCCGCCCGCCCCTGCGCCGGAACCGACCGCCGTGGTCCCGGTCGAACCGACCCGTCCCGCCCCGGCCCCGGTCGTCCCGCTGGCTCCGGTGCCGCCGGCCGCCTTCACCCGCCGCAACGGCGTCCCGCTGATCGGAGAGATGACCCGATGACCGACCACCTGCTCTCCGGCCTGTTCCTCGTCGCCGGCCTCGCCCTGTTCGTCTGGCACCGCTACTGCCTCTACATCGCCCGCTACGAACTGGACGCCCTGCACCGCGCCACGCTGCGCGACCCGCTGACCGGTCTCGCCAACCGCGCCGGGCTCGCCGCCGGCTGGGAGCAGCTCGCCCCGCTGCGGCCGTGGGTGCTGGTGGTCGACCTGGACGGCTTCAAGCCCGTCAACGACACCCACGGTCACGCCGCCGGGGACCTGGTCCTCACCGCCGTCGCCCACCGCCTGCGCACCGCCAACGGTGTGGCCGCCCGGCTCGGTGGAGACGAGTTCGCCGCACTCATCCTCGACGCGAACCCGGCCATGGCTGCCCGCCAGCTGGCCGCCGCGATCGCCGCGCCCGTCGTCCTGCCTTCCGGGGTGTCGGTGTCGGTGACCGCCAGCATCGGGCTCGCCCCCGCCAGCCCGTCCGGCCTCGCCGCCGCCCTGGCCGACGCCGACGCCGCCATGTACCGGGCCAAGACCACCCGAGCCGGCGTCGTCGCCTTCGACCCGCTACGCGACGACCACGCCACCACTGACCCCCGCCCCGCCCTGCGAGTCCGCGACCTCACCCCGTCGCTGGGGGTGAGCCGATGACCATCACCCCGCTGCCCGGCCTCGCTGCCCCTGCCCCCGTGGTGGAGCCGAGGCCGGGCTCCCGGGCCGCCCGGATGCTCATGCCCCGCTCCGTCGACGTCGTCAAAGACCTCGCCGCCGACTACGGCGTCTGCACCCGACCCGTCTCCCTGCGCCGCACCGACCTCGACAGCGGGCAGACTGAAGTCATTGACATGCCGTGCGGCGCCACGCAGGAAGCCAAGTGCCCGGCCTGCGCCACCCGTGCCCGCCGGCTGCGGCAGCAGCAGATCCGGGAGGGCTGGCACCGCGACGACGAACCCGACCCCGGACCGCAGCCGGCCACCGAGGCGCAACGCGGCCTGATCGTGGCCCGCGCCCACCTGGAATTCGCCCGGGATGAGGCTGCACGGGCCTCGCAGTGGGATCAGGTGGCCGACCTCGATGACGCCATCGCAGAGCTGGAAGGCCAGATCACCACCGAGGGACTCCGGGGCCGCCCCGCTCCGCTGCACGGCGGCGAGGAGCAGGAGGACGGCGACGGCAAGCGCCGGGTGCGCTCCACCAAGCGGCGGCAGGACGCCCCGGACCTGCCCCGCCTCCCGGTGGAGAACCGGACCGTTGGGCGGACCTACGAGGGTCACGGCGGGCAGGTGTTCCGGCCGTCGATGTTCCTGACCCTCACCCTCGGCTCCTACGGGCGCGTCCACTCCGATGGCACGCCGGTCGATCCGGACGCCTACGACTACCGGCGTGCGGCCTGGGATGCCGTGCACTTCCCGCGGCTGCTGGACCGGTTCTGGCAGAACCTGCGCCGCGCGGTCGGTTGGAACGTCCAGTACGCCGGTGCCGTGGAGCCGCAGCGCCGGCTGGCTCCGCACGCGCACTTCGCCATCCGGGGCACCATCCCCCGCGCACTCGTTCGCCAGGTCGCCGCTGCCACCTACCACCAGGTGTGGTGGCCGTCCGTCGACCAGCGGCTCTACGAGCCGGGACAGGCGCCGCAGTGGGACGCCGACGCCGCCGGCTACACCGACCCGGAATCGGGCCGGCTGCTGCCGACGTGGGATGACGCCCTGGACCTGGTCGACGCCGACCCCGATGCCCAACCCGTCCACGTCGTCCGCTTCGGCGTCCAGGTCGACGCCAAGGGCGTGCTCGCCGGGACCAAAGACGCTGACCGTTGCGTCGGCTACATCACCAAGTACCTCACTAAGCAAGCCGCCGACTGCCACGACGTGACCACCGGCCGGCAACGTGCACACCTGGAACGGCTCTGGTTGGAGCTGCGGCACACGCCGTGCTCCGAGCGGTGCGCGAACTGGCTGCTCTACGGCATCCAACCGAAGAAGGCCCGACCCGGGCTGCGGCCGGGCAACTGCAAGAACAAGGTCCACAAGCGCGACACCCTCGGCATCGGTGGGCGCCGCGTCCTGATCTCCCGGCAGTGGTCCGGTAAGACGCTGACCGACCACCGGGCCGACCGGCGCGAATGGGTCAAGGCGCTCCTGGGCGTCACCACCGACGCCGCCACCGCCCCGGCCGGCGGCGAGCAGCGGCACGCTTGGGAACTCGCCAAACCCACCGACCCTGACGTCGCCCCGCTCGGGCACCGGGTCCTGAGGGCTATCTCCGAACGCATCCAGTGGCGCGTCCAGCTCGACGCCGCGAGACGTGCCGCCGTCGACCCGCCCGACGTTTCGGCAACCGGCAACACGGACACGACCGGGAAGGAGGCCACCGAGTGGAGAAGCTGCTGACGGTCAAAGAAGCCGCGGCTCGCCTCGGCACCACCGAGCGATTCCCCCGCCGGCTCATCGCCGAGCGGCGCATCCGCTACGTCAAGCTCGGCGGCCACCACGTCCGCATCCCGGAGGTTGCGCTTACTGAGTTCATCGCCGCCGGGACGGTCGAGCCGATGCCGGAACTGACCTGGCGCGATGGCCGGGTGGTGGCGTGATGGCGCCCGCGAAGAAGCGCCGTTTCGGCCGCGTTCGGCAACTGCCGTCCGGGCGCTGGCAGGCTCGCTACCGGGGACCGGACGGGCTGGATCACTCTGCGCCTCGCACTTTCGCCACGCGTCGTGAGGCGGATCAGTTCCTCGCGATGGCGGAGGGAGACATCGCGCGTGATCGGTGGGTGCTGCCGGATGCGCGGCGGACGACCGTCGGTGAGTGGGCGGAGCAGTGGTTCGTTTCGGCAAATCGCTCGTGGAAGCCGAAGACCCGCCACACCTACCGGTCGGTCCTTGACCGGATCGTCCTGCCGGCCTTCGGTGCCATGCCGCTGACCTCGTTGCGCCCGATCCTGGTGGCCCGCTGGGTCGGTGACTTGTCCGACCGGCTCAGTGCCTCGCAGGTGCGGCAGGCGTACCGGCTGCTGTCGCAGATCATGCGGGCCGCCGTCGACAACGACATCATCGGGTCGAGCCCGTGCCGTTCGGTGCGGCTTCCTCGGGTGCCGGAGTCGGATCCGGCCATCCTGACCGTCGCCCAGGTCGACAAGCTCGCCGCCGCGTGCGACGTGCCGGATCGAGTGCTGGTGCTGCTGCTGGCCTACGGCGGGTTGCGGATCGGTGAAGCGCTCGCGCTGCGCCGCCGCCACGTCGACTTCCGGGCGGGCCGGGTGACCGTCGCCCAGGCGGTGGCGCAGGTGCCCGGCGGCCCGGTCATTGACACCCCGAAGAACCACCAGCGGCGGGAGCTGGCCGTGCCGGCGTTCGTCGTGCAGCTGCTCCGCGAGCACCTGGTGACGCTGCCCGATGGACCGGACGTGTTCGTCTTCCCCGGTCGGCAGGCGCACACCAGCGACCGGCAGCAGAGCTACCACGGCTTCCGGCGCCGCTTCAACGTCGCGGTGCGGTCGGCTGGGTTGGTCGACGTGACGCCTCACGATCTGCGGGCGACGCACGCGAGCTGGGTCGCGGACTCGCATGGCGTCCTGGTGGCCGCTCGTCGGCTCGGGCACGCCAACGCCAGCGTGACCACCCGCCACTACGCCCGTGCGGTCGATGGCCGGGACGCTGAGGTCGCCCAGCACCTGGACGCGAGCAGGGCGAAGGTAGCGAAGCGATCGGGCACGCAGCGGGCACGTAAGCCCCGGAAGGCGGATCAATGATCGGTGATCAAGGCTGTGACCTGGTGCCCCCGGCAGGATTCGAACCTGCGACACACGGTTTAGGAAACCGATGCTCTATCCCCTGAGCTACGAGGGCGCGAGGGCATAGCTTACCTGCCAGCGGATACCAGCGAGAACCTAGGAGTGCCCTCCCGTGCCCACCGGTGGCGGCTGCCGTTGCGCCGACCGGCGGAGCACACATGGAGCATGCAATCGTCGACCGGCCCGGCTACGTGCCCGTCGCTGCCTAGCGCTGACCAAGGCTGCTCATCAGTGCCTACGACTCACCGAGCAGATTCCGAGCAGGGCAACAGCGATCAACAGGCCCCGAAGGTCCGCCACCAGGGTGGGGTCCGCCAGGCTCCCGATGGGTAGAGTGAACTCCCGTCCTCGTCCACTCGTCGCCGCCCCGCTGGCGACAGGACCTATCAGCGCCGAGCCCTCCGGCAGCCTGGACCATCTCATCCATAGGAGTGCATCCGCCGTTACCCGCCTCGCCTCGCCGCTAGCTTGTGGCGGACGTTCAAGCGGTGGCGGCTGTTGGCGTCGTGCTGGAGTCAGGAAACTGGCAGCTTGGGAATTGCACCAAATCGGCTGTGCGTGCCCCCTGACACCTGATCGGTGATTCCGGGAAGCGCGTTCAGTAGGATCGGCAGACGGCTCACTGTGACCGAGCCCGTCCATCGAGGCAAGGGAGACGGTCAGGTGTCCGAGAGGCCCTTCGACGCCTTCCTCAAGACCCAGCAGAACTTCCTGCGCCTCGGCATCTCGCCGGCCCTGGACAGCTTCCTCAAGACCCAGCAGAACGCCCTACGCCTCGGCATCTCGCCAGCCCTGGACAGCTTCCTCAAGACCCAGCAGAACGCCCTACGCCTCGGCATCTCGCCAGCCCTGGACAGCT
>NZ_JAGPYL010000134.1:0-17258 GCF_018070095.1 Micromonospora sp. U56 | reverse complement strand
GGGCGCCGCCGTCGCCGACGGGCAGCTCGGCTACGAGCGGCTGGACGGCGCCGGCGGGCGGCACCTGCTGGTGGTCGGCGGACGGATCCCCGGCTCGACCGCCGAGCTGTACGCCGTCACGGACGAGAGCGACCTGGTCGGCGGGCTGGACCAGCTGCGCACGGCGCTGGCGGTCGGCTGGCTGGCGGTGGTGGCGCTCGCCGCGGGCGTCGGGCACTCCCTGGCCCGGCGCACCCTCGAACCGGTCGGCCGGGCCAGCCGGGCCGCCCGGGCCGTGGCGGAGGGGCTGCTGGCGACCCGGCTGCCGGTGCGCGGCCGGGACGAGTTCAGCGACTGGGCGGCCGCGTTCAACGACATGGCGCAGGCGCTCCAGACGAAGATCGACGACCTGTCCCGGGCCGAGGCCCGGGAGCGGCGGTTCACCGCCGACGTCGCGCACGAGCTGCGTACCCCGGTCACCGCCCTGGTGGCGGCGGCCTGCCTGCTGGCTGACCGGCTCGACACGCTGCCCGACGACTCCCGCCGCGCCGCCGTACTGCAGGTCGGCGACGTGGTACGGCTGCCCACGCTGGTCGAGGAGCTGATGGAGATCTCCCGGCTGGACGCCGGCCGGGAGGCCGTCAGCCTGGCGTCGGTGCCCGCCCTCGCCCCGCTGCGCGACCTGGTCGCGGCGCACGGCTGGGCCGGCCGGGTCGTCGTCACCGGCGACGAGGCCGTCCTGCGCACCGACCCTCGCCGGCTGGAACGGGTGCTGGCCAACCTGGTCGGCAACGCCGTCACGCACGGCCAGGGCGAGGTCCGCGCGAGCGTGACCCGCGCCGGCCCGCTGCTCGTGTACGAGGTGAGCGACCAGGGGCCGGGGATCGCCGCCGAGCACCTGCCGCACGTGTTCGACCGCTTCTACAAGGCCGACCCGGCGCGCTCCGGTCGGGGCAGCGGGCGCGGCCTGGCCATCGCCCGGGAGAACGCCCGGCTGCTCGCCGGCCGTCTCACGGTCCGCAGCACCCCCGGCGTCGGCACCACGTTCCAGCTGGCGCTGCCGGTGACCCCGCCCGACGCCGACCCGGGAGGAGAACCGTGAACCGGCTGCCCGCCCTGCTCGCCGCGCTCGCGCTGCTGCTCGCCGGCTGCGCCGACGCCCGCTCGGGCACCCTCGGACCGGCCCCGCGCGCCGCCGCGCCCGGCACCGCCACCGCCCCGGTGACCGGCCCGACCGCCCTGCCGGGCACCCCGACCGGCGGCACCCCCGGGCCCACCGCCACCCGGTCGACCGGGCCGGTGACGCCGCCGCGGACCGGGACGCCGACGCCGCCCGCCACGGGCAGCGTGACCGTGCAGCTCTGGTTCGCCCGGGCCGGGGTGGTGGTGCCGACCCGGCGGACCCGACCCACCACCGTCGCCACCTCTCGGCTGGCGCTGGCGGAACTGGCCGCCGGACCCACCTCCGCCGAGGCCGCCGCCGGCCTGGCCACCCTGGTCCCCGCCGGCGTCGAGATGGTCCGGATAGCCGAGGGCACCGCCACCGTCGCCCCGCCGGAGTCCTTCGCCGACACCGACGCCCGGACGCTGCGGCTGCGGCGGGCGCAGGTGGTCTGGACGCTCACCCAGTTCCCCACCGTGCGCCGGGTGGCCTTCGCCGGTAGCGGCGTCGTGCTGGCCCGCACCGACCTCGCCGACCTGCTGGCGCCGATCGTGGTCACCGAGCCGGCGATCGGCCAGCGGGTCGCCGGGCCGGTCACCGTCGCCGGCACCGCCGACGTGTACGAGGCGACCGTCTCGATCCGGATCCTCGACGGCAGCGGCCGGGTGGTCGGCACCGGCTTCACCACCGCCACCTGCGGCAGCGGCTGCCGGGGCGACTACCGCGGCGGGGTCGCGTACCGGTTGGCGACCGCCGGCCCCGGCACCGTCGAGGTGTACGAGGTGTCGCCCCGCGACGGCTCCCGGACCCACGTGGTGGCCGTGCCGGTCCTGCTGGCCGCCACCGCCTGACCGCCGCCACCGCCTGACTCCGGCGCAAAACGGGCTCGTTTCCCTACCTCACTGCGAGACATCTCATAAAGCTCGGCGTCGACCCGCCTCCCCCGGCTGTGCTCGCCGCCGCCATGCTGGCGCTGACCCAGATCGACGTGGACAGCTCCTTCATGACGCACCTGCTGCCCGCCCAGGTGGTGCTCGGACTCGGCCTCGGCTTCACCTTCATGCCGCTGTCCAGCCTCGCCCTGGTCGGCGTCCCCGAACACGACGCCGGGGCGGCCAGCGCTACCCTCAACGCCACCCAGCAGATCGGTGGCTCGCTCGGCACCGCGCTGCTCAACACCTTCTTCACCAGCGCGGTCACCGCGTACCTGGCCAGCCGGGTCCCCGACCAGGCGACGATGGCCCAGGCCGCCGTCCACGGCTACTCGGTGGCCTTCGCCTGGGGTGCCGGGCTGATCCTGGTCGCCGGCCTGGCCACAATGCTGCTGATCAAGGTCCGCAAGGAGGACCTGGCCACCACCAGCGCCGTACACCTGGGCTGAGCGCCGGCAGTCGCGGCGACACTGCATCCGCCGTGTCGCCGCGGCGCGGTCGGTCGTCGCCGGACCCGGGATCGAACCGGGCGGGCCACCGTCATGAGCAGCGGCTGGACCCACGTCCTCCGGCGGGGACCACAGTGGATGGCAGCCGAGACCGAGACGGGATTCGAACCCGTATGTACGGTTTTGCGGACCGCCCCCTGACCACTCGGGCACTCGGTCGGGTTGGTGGAGCAGTGCCCCCGGCTGGATTCGAACCAGCGGCCCTCAGGTTCGGAACCTGATGCGCTCTCCACTGCGCCACGGGGGCATGAGCAGCGCGGACGGGATTCGAACCCGCAACGTGTCCCGGGTGAAAGCCGGGCGACTCTCCCATTTCGTCCACCGCGCCATCCGCGTGCCCGGGGCGCGATTCGAACGCGCACTGCCCGCCTACTCATGCCGCCGCCTCTACCCTTGGGCCACGAGGGCTCGTGCTGCGAGCGGAGGACTCGAACCTCCATCGACCGATCCAGAGTCGGCTGTGCTGCCGGTTGCACCAGCTCGCAAGGGTTCCGTTCCGCCGCCGGCGGATACGGACCGTGCCCCGACCAGGACTCGAACCTGGGATCTCCCGCTTCGTAGACGGGCGCTCTCTCCGCTGAGCCATCGGGGCGTACGACCGGCGTCCACCCCCCGCGGACGCCGGTCGTGCCTAACCCTTCACGCAGACCACCTGCTTGAGGTGCGCCACCACCTCGACCAGGTCGTCCTGCTGCGCCATCACCTCGGTGATGTCCTTGTACGCGCCGGGGATCTCGTCGACCACCCCGGCGTCCTTGCGGCACTCCACCCCGGCGGTCTGCTCGACCAGGTCGGCGGTGCTGAACGTCCGCTTCGCCTGCCCTCGCGACATCCGCCGCCCGGCGCCGTGCGACGCCGAGCAGAACGCGTCCGGGTTGCCCTTGCCGCGCACGATGTACGAGCCGGTGCCCATCGACCCCGGGATGATGCCCAGGTCCCCCCGACCGGCCCGGATCGCGCCCTTCCGGGTCACCAGCACGTCCACCCCCTCGTAGCTCTCCTCCGCCACGTAGTTGTGGTGGCAGCTGATCGGGTCGCTGTAGGCGACCTGCGGGAACTGCTCCCGGACCACGCCGCAGAGCAGGGCCAGCATGACCGCGCGGTTGCGCCGCGCGTACTCCTGCGCCCACCAGAGGTCCCGGCGGTAGGCGTCCATCTCCGGGGTGCCGGCGAGGAACACCGCCAGGTCGCGGTCGGGCAGGTCGGTGTTGTGCGACAGCTTCCGCGCCACCCCGATGTGCCGCTCGGCGAGTTCCTTGCCGATGTTGCGGGAGCCGGAGTGCAGCATCAGCCAGACCTGGCCGGCGTCCGGCCCGCCCTGCTCGACGCAGACCTCGATGAAGTGGTTGCCGCCACCGAGGGTGCCCATCTGGTGCTGGGCCCGGCTCTCCAGCTGCGCCACCTTGCGGTCCAGCTCGCCGAACCGCTTCCAGAAGGCGTCCCAGCCGGCCTGCTCCAGGCCCCGGATCCGGCGCGGGTCGACCGGGTCGGCCCGCTTGGCGAAACCGACCGGGACGGCCGCCTCGATCGCCGCGCGCAGCGGCGCCAGGTCGTCCGGCAGGTCGGCCGCGGTGAGCGAGGTACGCACCGCGGACATCCCGCAGCCGATGTCCACGCCGACCGCCGCGGGCGAGACGGCCTGCCGCATCGCGATGACGGAGCCGACCGTGGCGCCCTTGCCGAAGTGCACGTCGGGCATGACCGCGACGCCCTGCACCCAGGGCAGCGCGCCGATGTTGCGCAGCTGCTGCGCGGCCTGCGGCTCGATGCCGTACGGGTCGGTCCAGACCCGTACCGGCGCCCGGGTGCCCGGCAGCGGGGTGAATGCCATCGTCTTCTCCTGATGTCGTCGGATGCCACCCCGGAGGGCGGCGGAAGGCTCGTGGACCGCCCGTGAATCGAACCCGGCGGGAGTGGCTTGCAAGGCCTCTCTGCGCCCCAGCGCGCAGCCCGTGGGATGGGGGGTGCTTGCGAGCGGCTGGCCGGATTCGAACCGGCGATCTTCGCCTTGGCGAGGCGACGCGCTACCACTGCGCCACAACCGCGTGTCGTCACTACGTAGGCCGTACGGGGCTCGAACCCGTAACCTCCCGGCTGAGAACCGGGTGAGCTTCCAATTGCTCCAACAGCCCGCGCGGGGTGGCAGCTCCACCCCGGGTCGTACCCCCGGCCGACGCGCTCGCGGCGCCGGCCGGGGTCGTACTCATGCCATCCACTGTGGAGTTGAGAAGAAGCGACGTCGCCGGCCGTGCCGGGACATGAGGCAGGGGTGACAGGACTCGAACCTGCAACCGTCGGGTTTGGAATCCGGTGCTCTTCCGGGTTGAGCTACACCCCTCGGACGGGTGCCGGGTGACGAAAAAGCCGCCCGTACCCCGGTGGGGCGGGCGGCTGCGCTGTCGCGCCGGCGCTATCCGCGCCGCCACCCTCGTCGCCAGCCACACCGGCCCTGGAGCAGGCCCCGGGCTCGTTCGCCCGCGGGCAGCATGGCACCGCCGCGCGGCATGGACCGCGTGGTCTCGGTGCTGGTCTGCTGCTGCACGGCGGGCTCCCCGGAGTGATCGGTGTGACGTTGCGGCATTGACGGTAGGCGAGGCCTCCCGGGGCCCGCAACGGATATTCCGAGAATCCTTCGGCGGCTGCCGAACGATTCCGCCGCTACCGTCGCAGCCCGATGCGAGGAAGGGGATGTCGATGGAGCCGGCGGAGCAGGTGGCCGAACGCTTCCGGGAGGTCAACGGGGACCATCCGATGACGGCGGACGACGACGCGTACGTCGACGCGCAGTTCGTCGTCCTCGAGACGCTCTGCGCGGCGCACGGACACAACGTCGACGACGTACGCCGGCTGATGCTGGACCGGCGGTTGCCGCTGCCGGGCTACCTGCGCTCGGACGGCGCGCAGATGGTGCCGGCGGACCTGTTCTCGCTGGCCGACCGGGCGGGCGGGCCGGCGGCGCTGCGGGCCTGGTTCACCGCGCACTGGGCGGACCCGGGACAGGGCGCGGCGGAGTGGGACGCCTACCTCAGCGGCCGGTACGTGTGCCTGCGGTCGGTGACGCCGGAGACGATCCGGCGCAAGGACGAGCTGACCGCGGCCATCCACGCGGCGGTGGACCGGCCGGAGCCCGGCGCGGGGTGGGCGCGACGGTTGCACGCGCTGGTGGACGAGTTGGACGGGCTGGAGCCGGCCTTCACCGGCTACGACCGGCTGCGCTTCGGCGGCCCGACCTCCCGGGACAGCTGCATCGACGGGGTGCGGGCGCGCTTCCCGTGCCCGCCGGCCGGAGGGCGCGCACCCGGCCCGGCCGGCTCAGCGGGGTGATCGCAGGACCTCGTCGCGGACGAGCTGCACGAGGCCGGGCTGCACGGCGGTGGTGGCCACCCCCATCGCCCGGCGGGGGAACCGCCGCTCGTCCAACTCGCGCAGCATGGCGGCGGCGAGGTCGGCCCGGGCGGTGAACACGCCGTCGGCGCTGCCGTCGGCGACGAGATGGTCGGTGACCGTGGGATGTTCGAAAAGGCCGGACGGACGCACGATGGTCCAGTCCAGGTCGCTGGCCCGGACCACCTCCTCCATCCGCCGCATGTCCTGGTGCACCTGCCGGACCAGCACCCGGTTGACGTAGGGGTCGAGGACGTGGTTGAAGAAGAACGCGTTGCTGGGTCGCCAGCCGGGATCCAGCACGCTGGAGCTGACCACCATCAGCCGCCGTACGCCGTGGCGTCGCATCGCGGTGACGACGGCGGTGGCCGCCGCCGAGTAGGTGGTGACCGGTTTCCGGCTGGGCGTGACGCCGAGCGCGGAGAGCACGGCGTCGGCGCCGGCGACCGCCGGTTCGATCGCGGCGGGATCGGTGGCGTCGGCGGCCACCACGGTGAGGTGGTCGTGCCGGGGCAGTCCCCGGGGTCGGCGGCTCACCGCCGTGACGTGCTGGCCGGCGGCGAGGGCCTGGCCGGTGAGCTGCCGGCCGGTGGGTCCGCTGGCGCCGATGACGACGATGCGCATGTGTTCACTCCTCCTTCGGGACCCGGGCGGTCCGGGTCGCTCGGTACGCGTTGACACTGCGGGTCCCGGGCGGCATGTTCAACGGTGATGAATAAATCCCGAGGACGTCCACGTGGCAATCCGCCGACCCGCGCGCGCATCGCGGAGGCGGCGCGGACGCTGTTCCTGGAACGGGGCTACCAGGGCACCACGCTGCGGGCGGTGGCCGCCGCGGCCGGCGTCGACCAGGCCCTCGTCAGTTACCACTTCGGCTCCAAGCAGGGCCTGTTCGGCGAGGTGATGCGGGTGCACTGCGCGCAGTCCCGGGCGCTGGCCGAGGCGCTGCCGGGTGACCCGGCCGGGCTGGCCGACCGGCTGCTGCGGGCGGTGGTGACCCTGTGGGACGACGCCTCCGCCACGGACGAGCCGGCGCCGGACGACCAACTGCTCGTCCTGGTGCGCGAGTACCTGGACCGGGAGGTGCTGGTCCGGCTCGCTGAATTCCTCGGCGGCCCTGACGCGACCGAGCGCGCCACCGCGGCGGTCACCGTGATCGGCGGGCTGATCTACACGCGATACCTCAATCCGCTCCCGGCCGCGTCGGGCCTGTCCGCCGCCGACGTCCAGCGGATCCTCGGTCCGGCACTGCGCGCGGCGCTGGCGCCCCGGCACCGGTCCGGCCGGCTCCGGCCGCCCGTGCGCGGCGCAACGGGTCACCCGCTCAGCCGGGAATCGCGTTCCCTGCCGGTGGGGTGAGCAGGCGGCGCATCACCGACGCCGGCAGCGCCGGGTTGGCCGCCGGGGCCTCCACCACCGCCGGTGGCGGAGGAGCCGGCCCTCCCGGCAGGTCGGCGGGGAGGGCCGGGTTGCGGGCCAGCCCGGCCAGCGCCTCGTCCGGCACCCGTCACCCCCCGGTCATGATCGCTTCGCGAGCATCTCGAGGTAGTGCGGGTTGGTCATCACGCCCAGCACGTTTCCGAACGGGTCCACCACGCACGCCGTGACGAACCCGGCACCGCGCTCCCGGATCGGGTCGTGCTCGCGGGCGCCGGCCGCCAGCAACCGGGCGACGGTGGCCGGCAGGTCGTCGACGTGCCAGTAGACGATCGCTCCGCCCGGGCCGGTCGTCGCGCCGGGCGGGGCGTACCGGCTGTCGATCAGACCGAGTTCGTGCTGGTGGTCGCCGAGGCGGAACTCGTAGTACCCGGGCCGCCCGTCGGCGCCGGCCCGCTCGAAGTACGGCTCGACGCCGAGCAGGTCGGCGTACCAGGTCTTCGCGGCCGGCAGGTCGTCGGCCCAGAAGCTGACGGTGGCGATGCCTCGCAGCATGGTGGTTCCTCTCCTCGATCGGTTCCTCGCCACGCACGCTACGAGGGATTGCGGAAGGTGCGCTTCCGCAATGGCGGGCAGACTGTCCGGCATGGTGGAGACATCGGTGCGATTGCTGCGGCTGCTGTCGCTGCTCCAGGCCGGGCGAGACTGGCCCGGTGGCGAACTGGCCGCCCAGCTGGGCGTGACCACGCGGACGGTGCGGGCCGACATGGAACGGCTGCGCGCCCTCGGCTACCGAGTGGACTCCCGCCCGGGGGCGGCGGGTGGTTACCGGCTCGGGCGGGGCAGCGCCCTGCCGCCGCTGCTGCTCGACGACGAGGAGGCGGTGGCGGTCGCCGTCGGCCTGCGGGCCGCCGCGGCGGGCTCGGTCACCGGCATCGAGGAGACCTCGCTGCGGGCGTTGGCCAAGCTGGAGCAGTCGCTGCCGTCCCGGCTGCGGCACCGGGTGGACGCGCTGCGGACGGCCACGGTCTCGGCGGCCGGGGGCGGTCCGACGGTGCCGGCGGCGACGCTGACCGAGGTCGCCGCGGCGATCCACCGGCGGGAGCGGCTGCGCTTCGACTACGTCCGGCGCGACGGCGCCGACAGCCGGCGGGAGGTGGAGCCGCACCGGCTGGTCTACACCGGACACCGCTGGTACCTGTTGGCCTGGGATCCGCAGCGGGCGGACTGGCGGACGTTCCGCGCGGACCGGATCCGCCCGCGATCGCCGAACGGTCCGCGCTTCGCGCCCCGGGAGGTGCCCGAGGCCGAGGTCGACTGGCGGGTGCGGCGGGGCGTCGGCTCCGTCGCGTGGCGGCACCCCGCGCGGGTACGGCTGCACGCGCCGGCGGCCGTGGTCGCCGCGCTGCTCACCCCCGCGGCCGGCCTGCTGGAGCCGCTCGACGAGGGCACCTGTCTGCTGGAGACGGGCGGGCACTCGCTGCCCGACCTGGCCGGCTTCCTGGGCAGCCTGGACGTCGACTTCGACGTGCTCGACCCGCCGGAGCTGCGGGACCTGCTCGCCACCCTGGCCGCCCGCTACGCGGCGGCGGCCGCCGGCGCCGAACCACTCCACGGCACCGGCGACGCGGCCCCACCCCGACACGGCACCGGCGACGCGGCCCCCCCCGCACAGAGCACCGGCGACGCCGCCATACCCGACCCCGCTACCGGCGACGCGGGGACGCGCGGGCCGAGGCAACGGCCCGCGCCGGACCGGTCGACCGAACGGCCGTTGGTTCCGCCGGGGAACGGGTAACCGGCCCGGATGCAGCCGGACAGCGTGGACGTCGACGAGCCGCTGGCGGTGGGCGTACCCCCGGCTCCGCACGACGCGAGCGGCGAGCGGGTGCCGACCCGCGACCTGGCCGGGCTGGCCCCGCCGCCCCGACCGGCGCGGCGCTGGACGCCCCGGCGGGTGGTGGCCACCCCCGCGGCGCTGGACCATCCGCACGGGCGGCGCATCGTCGGGCGGGTCGAGGCGCTGGGCATCGAGGTCGAGCGGTTGCGGGCGAACCGGCTGACCGGCGTGCGCGGGGAGACCGAGCGGGAGACGTACGTCCGGGCGAAGTCGACCATGGCGATCGTGGTGAGCCCGCCGTCGCGCCGCCGGCTGCAACCGATCGCGCCCAGCGCGGACTGGCGGGTCGACCTGGCGGAGGGTTGCCCGGCGCACTGTCAGTACTGCTATCTGGCCGGGTCGCTCTCCGGCCCGCCGGTGACCCGGGTGTACGCGGACCTCGACGACATCCTCGACGGCCTCGCCGGGTACGCCGGGCGGGGCACGGTGACCAGCCGGGACGCCCGGCGCGCCGAGGAGGGCACCACCTTCGAGGCGTCCTGCTACACCGATCCGCTGGCCCTGGAGCACCTGACCGGCAGCTGGCGGCGGGCGGTGGAACACTTCGCCGGCTGGGACGCCCCGGTGCAGCTGCGCTGGACCACCAAGTACGACGACGTGGAGACCTTCGTCGGGCTGGCGCACGCGGCGCGTACGCGGGTGCGGTTCAGCGTGAACTGCCTGCCGGTGAGCACCCGCTTCGAGGGCGGTACGAGCCCGGTGCCGGCCCGGCTGGCCGCGCTGCGCCGGCTCGCGCTCGACGGCTACCCGGTGGGGCTGACCATCGCGCCGATCATCGCGCTGCCGGACTGGCGGACCCACTACGGCGAGCTGCTGGGCATGGTCGCCGCCGCGGTGGACGGGGTGCCGGCGCTGGACCTGACCGCCGAACTGATCACGCACCGGTTCACCCCGGGCAGCCGCGAGGTGCTGCTGGGCTGGTACCCGCGCACCCGGCTGGAAATGGACGAGGCGCGGCGCAGCCGCAAGCACGGCAAGTTCGGGGCGGTGAAGTTCGTCTACCCGCGCGAGACGATGACCGAGCTGCGCTCCTGGTTCACCGCCGAGCTGGCCGCCCGGGTGCCGGCCTGCCGGATCCTCTACTGGACCTGACGGCCCCGCCGCGACGGCGGTCGGCTCAGCGGACGATCTTGAACTGGAACCTCGGGGTGTTCAGGGTGCCCATCAGGCGCAGCCAGACCGGCAGCAGCATCTCGGTGCCGCGGGCGCCGGTGATGTCGCCGAGATCGATGATGTCGGTGTGCCCGAAGCTCTCCAGCAGCGTGGTCACGGTCCGCTTGGCGTCCACGTCGTTGCCGGCGACGAAGACGGTGTGCTCGCCGCCGGCGAGCGCCTTGGGGTCGACCATCAGCTCGGCGGTGAGGGTGTTGAGGGCCTTGACCACCTTCAGCTCGGGGTACGCGGCCTGGATCCGCTCGCCGAGGGAGTCGGGGTCAGCGACGAACAGGCTGGGCGGGAAACCCCGGGAGAAGTCGAGCGGGTTGGCGATGTCGAGCAGCACCTTGCCGGCCAGGTGCTCCGCGCCGGCGGCGGCGAGCGCGTCCAGCGACACCGCGCCGGAGGTGGCGTTGACGACCAGCTCGGCGCCGGCGACCGCCTCGGCGAACGTGGTCAGGTTGACCTGCGGGTGGGCCTGCGCCCACCGGGAGTAGGGCGGGTTGCCCATGCCGTCGGGGTCGGTGCGGGCGAGGGTGGCGGCGACGTCCCGGGTGCCGACCGTGACCTCGTGGCCGAGCTGCGCCAGCCGTCCCGCCAGGGCCTGCCCGACCATGCCGGTGCCCAGTACCGCGATCTTCATCGTGCGCTCCTGCCGTTGTGGGAAGCCGGTCCGCCCGGCCGATGACGAAGCTAACAGACAGGTCTGTCTACCCACAAGAGGCCTCCGGAAGAGACCTGACCGCACCGCCCACCGACCGGGTCGACAGACTGGTCGGTATGCTGGCTGACCAGCAGCGATGGAGGTGGTGACGATGGCGGCAACCGGGCCGACGGCGGGGTCGCGGCAGTGCGCGCGCGACCGCATCCTGGACACCGCCTTCCGGCTCTTCTACGCCCACGGCCCGCGCGGCGTCGGAGTGGACACGGTGATCGCCGAGTCCGGGGTGGCCAAGGCGACCCTCTACAAGCACTTCCCGCGCAAGGACGACCTCGTCCTGGCGTACCTCGACAAGGTGGACCAGGCGTGGTTCGGCGCGCTGCGCGCCGCCGCCCGGGAAGCCGGCGACGACCCCCGCGACCAGCTGGTCGGGATGTTCGACGCGCTGGGCTCGGCGTGCCGGCGCGAGGGATACCACGGCTGCGCGTTCATCAACACCGCCGCAGAGAGCCAGCCCGGCAGCGACGTGCACGCCCGCACGGTGGAGCACAAGGCAGTGGTCCGGGCCTGGGTCACCGACCTGGCCCGTCGGGCCGGCGCCGCCCACCCGGACCGACTGGCCCGGCAGCTGACCCTGCTGCTCGACGGCGGGCTGGCCGCCGGGGTCCTCGACGCCGACCCCGCCGCGCCGGCGGCGGCCCGGGCGGCCGCCGAGGCCGTCGTCACGGCCGCCTGCCCGCCGCGTCGAGCCGGCTGAGCCGGCCGACCGCGCGTCGCCGACCGCCACCGGGCCCGCCGGCCCGGCACGCCGGGCCGTAGCGGTCGAACGGCCGGCGGCGGCGCGTAGCATCCACGCCCATGGCGCGGATCCGCTGTGACTTCTTCTCCGAGGCGCTGGGCATGGGGACGTCGATGACGGTGCTCCTGCCGGAGCGCACCTCGACGCAGATCGGCATGGAAGGCGCCGCCCCGGCCGGCGATCCGCCGGTGCTCTACCTGCTGCACGGCCTGACCGACGACGACACCATCTGGACCCGGCGCACCGCGATCGAGCGGTACGTCGCGCCGCTGGGCCTGGCCGTGGTGATGCCCCACGCGGGGCGGAGCTTCTACGCCGACGAGGAACACGGCAACCGCTACTGGACGTTCCTCACCGAGGAACTGCCGCAGGTGTGCCGGTCGTTCTTCCGGCTCTCCGAGCGCCGGGAGGACACCTTCGTCGCCGGCCTGTCGATGGGCGGGTACGGCGCGGTGAAGTGGGCGCTGCGCCGGCCGGACCGGTTCGCCGCCGCCGCCAGCCTCTCCGGCGCGCTGAACGTGGCCAACCGCCGGGACCACCCGACCCGGCCGGTCGATCCGGCCGTGTGGCACACCGTCTGGGGTGACCGGGACGTGCCAGGCGGCGACGACGACACGGTGGCGCTGCTCGGCCGGGCCGGCGTCGACCTGCCGGCGCTCTACGTCGCCTGCGGCACCGAGGACTTGCTCCACGAGGACAACGTGCGCTTCATCGAGGCGGCACGGGCCCGGGACGTCCCGGTCACCGTGGACTTCTCCCCCGGCGACCACGACTGGGCGTACTGGGACGACAAGATCCGCGACGTGCTGGCCTGGCTGCCGCTGCCCGGCGCGGGACCGACCGGTGCCGGGGCTCCGCCGGCGGGCAGCGCCCGGCACTGAGCCGGGACGCCGCACCGGCGACGGCGGGGCGGCAGGACGGTCACGCCCCGACGGAGCCGTCGATGCCCTCGCGGAGGAAGTCGGCGTGGCCGTTGTGCCGGGCGTACTCGTGGATCATGTGCAGCATCACCAGCCGCAGCGAGACGTCCTCACCCCACCGCGCCTGGTGCCCGGTGACGTCGAGGGACTCGGCCTCCCGCTCGATCCGGCGGGCGTGCTCCACCTCCCGCTGCCACACCTCGAACGCGTCCGGGCCGGTCGAGCCGGTCGGGTCGTACGCCTCCTGGAAGTCGCCGGTCGCCGACCAGATCAGCGGCACGTCCTCGGCGTCGATCACCCGCCGGAACCAGGTCCGCTCCACTTCGGCCATGTGCCGCAGCAGGCCGAGCAGGGTCAGCGTCGAGGGCGGCATGGACCGACGCCGCAGTTCCTCGTCGGACAGCCCCTGGCACTTCATCACCAGGGTCGCCCGGTGGAAGTCGAGGAACGCGCGCAGCGTCTCCCGCTCCCCGGCGCGCAGCGGCGGGCCGATCCGTTCCATCTCCACAACGGCTCCTCGGACGCGGTCGACGGGCCGGCGGTGACCGGTCCGTCGAGGGTTGGCAGGGGTCGGCGGGAAGCCTAGTCCCGGCGGATCGGTCCGCCCTCGAAGGGATCATCGGATGCCTCCGGCCCGGGCTCAGCGCGGGCGCAGCGACGACACGGCCACCGGGAAGTCGAAGTACGTGTCCGGGTACGGCTCGTCGGCGTACCGGTAGTGCCACCACTCCCGGTCGTAGTTGACGAAGCCGGCCTGCTCCATCAGCCGGCGCAGCAACTGCCGGTTCTGCCGCGGCGTGCCGGTGACCCGCGGGTCGTTCGTGTGGGCCCGGGGGTCGAAGCAGTCGAAGCCGGTGCCCATGTCGACGCCGCCGTCGGCGAAGCGTTGACCGGCCGGCGCGGTGCAGGCCACCAGCGGCTGCCCCGGGCGGTACGTGGCCCCGGGCGACGCCGGCACCGGCTCCAGGGTCAGGTCGAGGGTGCTGCCGCTGCTGTGCGAGGTGGGCGCGCCGATGTAGCCGTCGTCGAAGAGCTTCGACTTGGCGACGTGGGGGTAGAACTCGGCCTTCGTCTTCTCATCGGCGGGGTCCTTCGCCCAGCGGACGAAGTCCTCGGCCGCCCGCTGGGGTCGGTAGCAGTCGTACACCCGCAGGCTGCGGCCCTGGTCACGGGCGGCGGCCTGCACCCGGCGCAGCGCCTCGGCCGCGGTGCGGGTGAGCAGGCAGAGCGGTTCGGGGTAGCCGTCGACCGGCCGGCCCACGAAGTTGTGCGCGGTGGCGTACCGGATGTCCACCGTGATGCTCGGGTCGACCTCGGAGAGCAGCACGAAGTCGGCCGGGGCGGGTGAGCCGCTCGGCGACGGCGTGACCGCGCTGGGCCGCGGCGCCGGGCCGGGAGGCCGCTGGCAGCCGGCGACCGCCGTCACCGCCAGCAGCAGGGCCAGCGCCCGGGCGACCCGCCGCGCGCCGGACGGCGGCACCGCGCCGGGACGCTGCCGGGACGCGGGTGTCACCACGCGGGTGCGGGCCCGGGCGGGCGTCACGCCCGGCGCCCCGCGGTCGTCCGCCGGCGACGCCGCCCGGCCAGCGCGCCGACGACCGTCGCCCCGAGCAGCAGCAGTGCCGCCCCGGCGAGCGGCCCGGGCCGCGCCCACCGGTGTCCGAGCGGGTCGACCCGCGTCGGTCCGCCCGCCGCGGCCAGCGGCGGCGGGGTGCCGGTGGCCGTGGGCAGCGGCGAGGACAGCTCGCTGGGGCGTACCAGCCGGCCAACGGCGGCGGCGCGGGGCAGCGCGAAGCCCCAGTCCAGCAGCGCGGCGCCCTGCTGCCAGCCGCGCCGGTCGGTCGCCTCCGCGCCGAGCAGGGTCACCACCAGCCGCCGCCCGTTGCGCTCAGCGGCGCCGACATAGGTGTGCCGGGCCAGGTCGGTGTAGCCGGTCTTGCCGCCGAGCGCGCCCGGATAGCGGTAGAGCAGCTGGTTGTCGTTCTGGATCTGGAACGCCTTCTCCCGCAGCGCCGGCTGCGCGGGCACGACCGCCTCCCGGGTGGCGTCATAGCGACGGAAGTTGGCGTCGGCGAAGCAGGCCCGGGCGATCAGGGCCAGGTCGTAGGCGCTGGTGAACTGGCCGGGACCGTCCAGCCCGGAGGGGGTCACCGCCTGGGTCTGCAACGCGCCCAGGCGGTGGGCCTCCGCGTTCATCGCCCGGATGCCGCCGGCCTGCCCGTCGGGGCCGCCGCCGAGCCGGGCGAGCGCGTTGGCCGCCTCGTTGCCGGACTTCAGCAGCAGCCCCAGCCAGATCGTCTCGATCCGGTAGCGACCGCCCTCAACCAGCCCCACCGCGGAGCTGCCCGGTTCGATGTCGAGGTCCCCGGCGGTGACGGTGACGACCTGCCGGGGGTCGAGTCGGGGCAGCATGGTGGCGGCGAGCAGCAGCTTCTGCACGCTCGCCGGGGTGGCGTACTCGTGGGGCCCGCAGCCGCCGAGCACGGCGCCGCTGTCCAGGTCCGCGACCAGCCATGAGGTCGCCGGCACGGCCGGCGGTGCGGGCGACCCGGCGGGCGTCACCAGGCCCGAGGTGGCCAGGGCGGCCCCGCCGACGGCCCGCTGTGCCGGGTCCGCCCGGGGTGGCGCCGGCCGGGGCGGCCGGGACATCGCCGGTACGGGCGGGCACGGGCCGGTCGTGACGGCGCCGGTCGCGGTGGTGGCGGGAGCGGTGCGGGCGGGGGCGGCGACGGCCGGGGTGCCGGCCGGCGACAGCAGGACGGCGGCGACGGCGGCGACGATCCGACTGGTGACTCTCACTCTGTCGCACGGTAGTGAGGCGCGGCGGTCCGCTCCCCCCTTCCGCGGAATCACCGCCGGCGGGCGGGGCCGGGCCGCTAGGATCCCGGCCCCGCCGCGTCCGGGTCAGTGCCGCCGGGCGACCTTGCAGATCTCCACCGGCTGGGCGGGCGCGCCGTCGACCGGCGCCGGGTCCTCCGGGGTGGGTGCGATCCCGGCGGCGGCGATCCGGTCGAGCGTGGCGAGACCGGACGCGTCGACCGAGCCGAAGACCGTGTAGTTGGGGCGCAGCGCCGAGTCGGCCTGCACCAGGAAGAACTGGCTGCCGTTGGTGTCCGGCCCGGCGTTGGCCATGGCCAGGGTGCCGCGCGCGTAGAGCCGGCGGGCGCCGGTCGGGTCGGTCGGCGCCGGCGGCAGGTCGGTGGGCAGCTCGTCGGCGTACCGGTAGCCGGGGCCGCCCTCGCCGGTGCCGGACGGGTCACCGCACTGGAGCACCTTGAGCGTCGGGTACGCGGTCAGCCGGTGGCAGGGCGTGCGGTCGTAGAACCGGTGCCGGGCCAGGTGCAGGAAGCTCTGCACGGTGCACGGGGCCTGCTCCCGGTCCAGGGTCAGCCCGATCGGGCCCTGGTTGGTGCGCAGGGTGACCCGCACGGTGCCCCGGTCCGGCGTACGGCGGGGGTCCGGGGGCAACGGCACCGGCCGGGCCGCGGGCTCGTCGGGCGTCTCGGTGTACGCGCACGGCCCGTTGGTCGTCCGCGGCGGCGCGGACGCGTCGGTGCCCGGCGCGGCGACCGCGGCAGTGCCGCCGGCGACGACCAGCGCGGCCGAGGCCAGCGTCACGCCGGCGAGGCGGCGCAGCGTCGGGGCCACGGACAGCCGCGGCGGGGTGGCGGGCGGTCGGGGTTCGCTCGACACGTGGGGTCCTCCCTGGACTCGTGGTACCAGAAAGACCGGAGTCTATGGAGGTGTCGGCCGGTTGTCGACGCCGGTCAATCCCACTGGACCGCGCGCCGCCGGGGCCGGCGACGGCGTCGCCCGACCGCCAGCAGGGCCGCGAGCAGCCCGACCAGCCCGGCCGAGCCGCCGACCACCGCCCCACCGAGCCAGTCCGGGGCACCACCGGACGACCGGCCGGCGGCCACGGCCGCCCCGGCGTCCGGGGCCGCCGACGGGGTCGCAGCGGCGCCGTCCTCGGTGACCTCCCCCGGCTCCACCAGCCGGCCCACCGAGGAGTCCGGCGGCAGCGAGAAGCCCCAGTCGAGCAGTCGGGCGCCCTGCTCCCAGGCCCGTACCGGCCGTCGTTCGGCGCCCAGCAGGGTGACCACCAGCCGCCGGCCGTTCCGCTCGGCCGCGCCGACGTAGGTGTGCCGGGCCAGGTCGGTGAAGCCGGTCTTGCCACCGAGCGCACCCGGATAGTCGTAGATCAGCGGGTTCTCGTTCTGGATCTGGAAGCCGCGCTTGCGCAGGGCGGGCGGGGCGGGGATCTGGGCGCGTTCGGTCAGCGCGTACCGCTGGAAGGTGGGGTTGGCGAAGCAGACCCGGGCGATCAGCGCCAGGTCGTAGGCGCTGGTGAACTGGCCGGGACCGTCCAGCCCGGAGGGGGTCACCGCCTGGGTCTGCAACGCGCCCAGCCGGCGCGCCTCGGCGTTCATCTCCCGCACCCCGGCCTCCGCGCTGCCGGCGCCGAGCCGGGCCAGCAGGT
>NZ_JAGPYL010000133.1:0-17634 GCF_018070095.1 Micromonospora sp. U56 | reverse complement strand
CCGTACGCGACTTGGCAAGAGACTCCAGCAGTTCCCGCTGACCGGGTTCGAGCACCAGTGGCGCTGCAGCACGTGTCACGTCCACAGCTTACTCAAACGGCTAGCTATTTGCGAGACAGAACACTAGGAGGGCTGTCGTCAGTCAGCGCCGGCAGGCAATTCGGGACTGGCGGGGATGCTGAGCGGTGCGGTGGTGGGGCACTCCACCAGGTCGGCTGGATGGTCTCCGTCGACCGGTCCTTCGGTGACGGTTCGGTCGTGGACGAGCCGGAAGCAGTACGGCAGGACCAGTTCCTCACCGGTGCGCCGGTTCCACCTGTCGACGATCGGCGTTCGGCCGTGCACGCGAATCACCAGCACCACGCCGCCGGCCGTGTCGGGTGTCGATCCGCTGATCTGCATGACCTCGACGCCCTTCACCCGTCCGGCAGTGCGGAGGAAATGGTCCGCCCGGTCGGGACGGTCGTACTCGATCATTCGCTGCACGTCGCTCATCTGCAGCCAGGCTTCGTCCCTGGTGCGCTCCCTTGCCTGGGCCAGGTCCTCACCGTCCTGCCAGCCACCGCACCCGGTCAGCAACATGACCACCGTGCCCGACATTGCCAGGATCCTCCCGGCCCTCCGCCGCCCCATGGACTGATTGTGCCGGGGCAACCCCGCCGACGACTGCCCCGTCCGGTCCGGCTGCACCCTGGTGGCTGCCGGCAGTGCAGTGGCCTGGCTGCTTGAGCGCCGTCGACACCATCAGTCGAGACAGCTCAGGTAGACCCGATCCGTAGCGTCGGGGCGATTGTCGGAAGCCTGCCTGACGTCAACGGCCGTCTGCCGGGTGGCGTGGCGCGCGTTCGTCCTCATCCGGGGCCGCGGACCCGTCCGCGCGCGGCCGTCTGACGAACTCCACCGCCGCGACTCCCAGCAGGACGATGGTGGCGCCGAAGCCCAGGAGCAGGTTCCACAGGTGCGGGGCGGCCGGCGCGAGGGCGACGGCGACGAGGACACCGACCACGTGCGAGAGCGGGATGCGTCCGAGGACCTCGTGGTCGAGGGCGGCCCGCCCCACCAGGAACAGCGCCACGCCGCCCAGGATGAGCGCGGTCAGGGTGTCGTCCGGCCGCTCGGTGGGATGGTCGATGATCCGCATGAATCCGGCGGCGAGGCAAACCACGCCCACCAGCATGAGCCAGTGGACGTACGGGTTGGTCTGGACGAGCCGTTCCCGGTGCGGGGACCGCTTGATGGCGATACTCAGCCGGGCGCCGGCTCCCCGGGCGTAGCTCCACCACAGCAGCACCGCCGCGACGAACGCGGTGGCGAACGCGGTGATCCGGTCGGCGCTGAACGGCGTGTCGCTCAGGGTGAGGACGGTGACCAGGATGAGCTCGCCCAGGGTGAGGACGTAGATCTGCTGGTACCGCTCGGCCAGGTGCTCCGGCACCACGTCGTACCTGGGTAGGGGCGGTCGGCCGGGGATCGGGAACCGCAGGCCGAAACCGAGGTAGTCCACGGCCAACGCGGCCAGCCACACGGCGAGACGGGTGTCGGGCGAGGGAATCAGGCCGCCGATGATCCACAGGATTCCGGACACCGTGGTCCAGAGCAGGACCCGCTTCGAGCGTTGCTGCTCCGGCCGGCCCCGCAGCGACGGGATGACCACCAACGCCCGACCCCAGTTGATCCCGGCCCAGGTGGCGCCGAACACCAGGCCGTGGTTGTCGAACGCGGTCGGCAGGGCGGCGGACATCAGCATGCCGCCGAACATGACGCCCAGGATCACGAGCTGGACGGGTCGCGCCTGAGGGCTGTAGAGGTCGGTGAACGACGTGGTGGTCACCCAGACCGCCCAGAGCGTCGACAGGGCGAGCAGCGCCTGGGCGATGCCCGTCCAGCTCTGCTCGGTCGCCATCTTCCCCGACGCCAGGATCAGGGTGGCGATCGCCGCGAGGTCGAAGAAGAGCTCCAGCAGATCGGTCCGCTGTGCACCGCCGGGCATCCGCGTTATCGGCCGGCGTCCGCCATCCATCACTTCGGCCTCTTCGATCTCGCGACGCCGGGCCGCCCGCTCGGACCGACCCCCCGGGCGTCGCCGACCGTCGGCGCCGGGACAACTGCCAGCCGCGTCGCACAGCTCGGGCACCGGGGGAATGTCCAGGGTCGGTCGGCCGACCTGACCCTCCCGGGTACGCGACAGGGCAGGGGCCGGTGCTCCCGCGTGGCGTCACACCGCCCCGCTCAACGCTAGTCGACGGGAGGTCGGGCGACCGGCGTTTGTCGAACTGCGTGCGTGAGCCCACAGCGCTCAGCGAGTCCGGGCGGCCGCGTCACGACGACGCGCCGCTTCTCAGCGGGTCGACGTGACCGCCGGCCTCATCGCCGGTCGCGGTTCACGCCCGCGCCGCCGTGGTCAACAGCTGGTACGTCGCTTCGTCGAAGGCGACCAGGCGGACGCGCTCGACCTGGGTGGGCGTGGCCCGGATGGTCGAGATCGCGATCGTCGCCGCCTGCTCGGGCGGGAACCCGTACACGCCGGTGGCGATGGCGGGGAAGGCGACGCTGCGGGCGCCGACCTCGTCGGCGACGGCGAGGCTGCGCCGATAGCACGAGGCCAGGGTGTCGGCCTCGCCGTGGCCGCCGCCCTCCCACACCGGGCCGACGGTGTGGATGACGTGGCGCACCGGTGGGTCGAGGTCGAACGCCGGTGTGGCGACCGCGTCGCCGGCGTCGCACGGCGCCAGCGCGGCACCCGCCCGGGCCAGTCGCGGTCCGGCCGCGCGGTGGATCGCCCCGTCCACACCGCCGCCACCCAGCAGCGACTCGTTGGCCGCGGTGACGATGGCGTCGACGTCCTCGGCGGTGATGTCACCGAGCACCACTTCGATCGCGGGCATGCCCCATCATGTCACCGCCGGCGGCATGCGGCGGGTGGTCCGAGCGGCACGCGAGCACCGTCGCGCGCGAGCAGGTGGCGCGCCCGCCGCTCAATTCCCCCTGACAGGGCCCAGGTGTCCGCCAGGACCGCACAGCGCTCAGTCGGCGGGCTTCTCCCAGACCGAGACGTGCTGGCGGCTCTCGCTGGTGAACGGCGCCCGGTTCCATCCGTCCCAGCGGTCCCGCAGCCGCAGCCCGGCGAGCTGGGCCATCAGGTCGAGTTCCGCCGGCCACACGTACCGGAAGGGGATCGAGCGGTACTCCCCGCGGCCGTCGACGATGCGGACGTAGTTGGAGCTGGTCGCCTGGGTGGCGACGTCGTAGACGTCGTACGACCATTCGGTCGGGGAGACGTGGAAGGGCACCACGTTCTGGCCGGGCGGGAGCCGGCGCAGCTCGGGGACCAGTACCTCGATCACGAAACGGCCACCGGGGGCCAGGTGCGCGGCGGCGTTGCGGAAGCAGGCCACCTGAGCCCCCTGGGTGGTCAGGTTCATGATGGTGTTGAAGAGCAGGTACGCCACGGAGAACGTCCCGTCCACCCGGGTGGTGGCGAAGTCGCCGATCGTCAGGCCGATCGCGTCGCCGCCGGGCTTGGCGCGCAGCCGGTCGACCATCGCGCGGGACAGGTCGATGCCGTGTACCGGAACACCGCGGGCGGCCAGCGGCAGCGCGACGCGTCCGGTCCCGACGCCCAGTTCGAGGGCCTGGCCGACGCCGGCGAGGTCGGCCAGCACGTCGACCGTGGCCGCCACGACGGCGGGGTCGAACATCTCGCTCGTCCGGTCGTCGTAGGTCGCCGCCACCGCTTCACCGAAGTAGCCGTCCGCATCCCGCACCGCCGGACCGTACCGCCGGAGCCGGCGGCGGCGCCCGTGATTTACCGGTCGTCCAGGGCCGTGCCGCTCGCCAGAATGTCGGACGTGCGGGGCATCATCCTGGACGGCGCGCACGAGGAGTTTCCACGGAGAGGGACGTCGCATGGCTGAGGTGCTGTTGTTCCACCACGCGCAGGGGTTGACACCGGGTGTCCGCGACTTCGCCGACCGGCTGAGGGCAGCCGGGCACGCGGTGCACACCCCGGATCTCTACGACGGGAAGACCTTCGACACCCTGGAGGAGGGCCTCGACTACGGCCGGACGGTCGGATTCGACGTGATCCTGGAGCGCGGCCGGCTCACGGCCGAGGGGCTGCCCGCCGGGCTGGTGTACGCCGGGTTCTCGCTCGGGGTCATGCCGGCCCAGTTGCTGGCCCAGACCCGACCGGGCGCGACGGGCGCCCTGCTCTTCCACAGCTGCATCCCGACGTCCGAGTTCGGCGGCGAGTGGCCGGCCGGTGTGCCGGTCCAGGTGCACGGGATGGATGCCGACGAGTTCTTCGTCGACGAGGGTGACCTCGACGCGGCCCGTGCCCTCGTCGCGGCGGCCCCGGACGCCGAACTGTTCCTGTACCCCGGTCCGCAGCACCTGTTCGCCGACAGCAGCCTGCCCGCCTACCACGAGCCGGCGGCGGCGCTGCTCACCGAGCGGGTGCTGGGCTTCCTCGACCGCGTCGGCTAGCTGCCCGAACGCCCGCGTCACCGGCGGGACAGCGCCTTCGTGCCGCCCCGGTCACCGGGGCGGCGGAACACTGCCGTCCTCGCCCGCCGGTGGCAGCGAGTCCGGCAGCCCGAACCCGGCGAAGTGCTCGGCCCCCAGGAACGAGGTGATCTCGGCGATCCGCCCGTCCCGCAGCGTCAGCACGTTGATCGACCACGCCAGGTACGGGCCGGCGTCCTGAGTGCGCAGGTACGACGCCACCGCCGGCTGCCCGTTCGCGCCGGTCGTCCGGTGCCGCCAGCTCCCGCACCGGGTCATCGGTAGCTCGCGGGCGAAGTCGGTGACCGCCGCCAGCCCCCGGTACCACTGCGGCAGCGGCGGCATCGACCAGGTGACGTCCTCGGTCAGCAGGGCGACCAGCGCCTCGGTGTCGCCGTTCTCCAGGGCGGTCGCGTAGCCGGTGACGATCTCCCGCAGCCGGGTGTCGTCGACGCGGCGCAGGGTCCGCTGCTGGCTGACCGGCGGCACCCGGTCGGCCACCAGCCGCCGGGCGCGCGCCAGCGCCGAGTTCACCGAGGTGACCGAGGTACGCATCATGGTGGCGATCTCGGCGGCGGAGAAGCCCAGCACCTCGAAGAGCAGCAGCGCCGCCCGCTGGTTGCCCGGCAGGTGCTGCAGGGCCGCGACGAAGGCCAGCTCGACGGCTTCGCGCTGCTCGTAGCGTACGTCGGGGGCGGCCGGACCGTCGGCGAGCCCGGCGTCGGGGTAGGGCCCCAGCCACGCGACGTGGCCCGCCGGGGCACTGTCCAGCACCGCCCGTTCGCTGGCCGGGCCGAGGTCCACCGGAAGCGCCCGGCGGGCCCGCCCGGCCACCGCGTCCAGGCAGGTACGGGTGGCCACCGTGTACAGCCACGAGCGCAGCGAGCTGCGCCCCTCGAAGCGCGGCAACCCGCGCCACGCCCGCAGCAACGCCTCCTGAAGGGCGTCGTCGGCGTCGTGCGCGGAGCCGAGCATCCGGTAGCAGTGCGCGTGCAGCTCCCGGCGCAGCGGCGCCACCAGGTCGTCGAACGCGGTCCGGTCACCCTCGCGCGCCCGGTCCAGCCCGGCGTCGCGGGCGTCGTCGGCGACGCGCGGAGAAACAGCCCTCACGAGCGACGATTCTGCCGTACGACGGAAGTCTCCACTCCGAACGCACACGCCCCGATCCGGGAGGACCCGATGAGCAGCACATCCACCGCACCTGTCACCACCGCGACCCTGGAGGTCCCGGACGGGCGACTGCACTACGAGGTACGCGGACGGGGGCCGCTGGTGGCGCTGGTCGCCGCCCCGATGGACGCCGGGGCGTTCGCGCCGCTGGCCGATCTGCTCGCCGCCGACCACACGGTGCTCACCACCGACCCGCGTGGCATCAACCGCAGTCTGTTGCACGACCCGCACCAGGATTCGACGCCGCAGTTGCGCGCCGACGACGTCGCCCGGCTGATCGCCCACCTCGACGCCGGCCCGGCCGCCGTGCTCGGCTCCAGCGGCGGCGCGGTGACCGTCCTCGCCCTCGCCCAGGCCCACCCGGAGCGGGCGCACACCGTCATCGCGCACGAGCCGCCGCTGATCGGCCTGCTCGACGACCGCGAGGACCGCTTCGCGCGGGAGGACGCCATGATCGCCACATACCTGGCCGGGGACCGGCTGGGCGCGGGGCGGCAGTTCCTCGCCAACGCGAACATCGAGCTGCCCGAGCCGGTGGTCCAGGGCATGTTCGGCGGCGAACCCGAGCCGCAGGCCGCCGCCGACGAGCACTTCCAGTACGTCCACATGATCCGTGGGACCACCCGGTTCCAGCCGGACGTCACCGCGCTGCGAAAGGGCCCGACCCGGGTCGTCATCGGGCTGGGCGAGGAGTCGACCGGCCAGGTCTGCGACCTCACCTCCCGGGCGCTGGCCGAGGCGCTCGGGACCGCGCCGACGATGTTCCCCGGTGGCCACATCGGCTTCGTGGAGGACCCGAAGCGGTTCGCCGTCCGCCTGCGGGAGGTCCTCGCCGAGGGCTGACGGCGGCTACGTCGGCAGGTCGCTCCTCGGCCGGCTCACCGACCGACCACCCGGCCGCCTCACCCGTCCAGGCGCTCGGCGGCCGCGGCCCGCACCTCGGCCGTCTCGATCGGGTCGTCGCGCAGGTAGCGCAACCGTTCCCGGGCCGTGCCGTCGAGCGCCACCCGCCGGGCCGACAGCAGCCGCGCGTCCGCCTCGCAGTCCCACAGGCCTTCGGAGAAGCGCCGTTGCACCCCGCCCGGGTCCAGCGCCGCGTGCGCCTGCAGGTAGGCGGCACGTTCGTAGGAGTGCGGGCTGAACCAGAGGCGGCGCAGGCTGGGCAGGACCTCCCGCGCCTGCGCCCCGCCGATCCGGGCCAGCCCCTCGACGAGCTGGTCGTAGCCGCACCGGTCGTCGTGCGTGTCCAACCAGTCCAGCCCGGACAGCAGCGCCGGGACGTCGCCGGCGTCCCCGTGGGCGGCGAGCAGTTGCAGAGCCGGCCAGGTCAGCCGGTGGGCGTCGGCGCGTACCCACGCGCGGGCGGCCGGCAGGGCCGGCGGGCCGACGGCGAGCAGCGGCCGGCTCAGCGGACCGGCCAGCCCGGCGGCGGCCAGCTCCTCCGCCATGTCGAGCAGTGTTGGTTCGGGTGGACGGAAGCCCAGTTCGCGCAGGACCATCCGCCACTGGGCGGAGCGGTCCCGGTCGCGCAGTATCTCCAGCAGCACCGCCGACGGCTCCTCCCGCCCGGGCCGGTGCGACCGCTGCGGTCCGTCGTCGCGCACCGCGTCGGCGATTCGCGGGTCGCGTTCCGCCCAGGCCCGCCAGGGCAGGCACCGCCGCCACTCGCAGGCCTGTTCCAGCGCGTCCGGCCGGCGCATCAGCGCCGGGTACAGGTCGTCCCACCACGCCTCGGGCCACGTGCGGGCCACCTCCGTGAGTGCCTCGTTACCGGGGCCCCTTCGTCCACCACCCACCAGAACCGCCGGTCGTGGCGCAGGCAGTCGTACCAGGTCGGGGGCCGCCGGGTCCACCATGGCGCGGTGCGCGCCACGGCCCAGCCCGCGCTGCAACGCCCCGGCCAGGGTTCCGGACGGGGCGTAGTGCCAGCCGTCCTCGTCGCCGTCGCTCATCGGGCGACAGTGTGCCGCCTGCGTACGGTGGCGGCACCCAGATTTACCCGGCCGGCATCAACGCCCCTACCCGGCGGCGGCGGGCAGACTGGAACACGCGCCCAGAACACCGCATCCATGGGACGAGTCTGATAGGCCGCCCCATGTCGCGGCTGTGCCGCGAGGGGCCCGCGGGAATGCCAGTCGATGCGTTCCACCCTGCCGTTGGTCTGGGGGCGGTAGGGGCGGGTCTTCTTGATCGCGATGCCAGCGGTGGTGAGGGTGCCGCTTTCGCGATGATTCCGCTCATCGAAGCCGGGTCCCGCGAGCACCTGGCCCTTCTGATCCGCCTGGCGGCGTCGACCTCGCCGAGGTCGACGCCGCCACGCGGACACCCCGCGGTCTCGACGAGGCGCCACGCCCTGCAGTCGCTCAAGCGCCGGGCGGGGCCTGGCTCGTCTGGCAGGGCTGGCGCGAGCACCGCGGCCTGTGGTGAATCGTCGCCGGCGTCATCGCCCTCGGCGCGTACGGGTTCGTCGCCACCTTCCAGCCGGCCCCCAGCTTCGGGCGCATCCTGGCCGCCTACGGCGGTGTCTTCGTCGCGGGCTCTCTCGCCTGGGGCATGGTCATGGACAAGTTCCGCCCCGAGTGGTGGGACGTCCTCGGCGCTGATCTGCCTGGTGGGCGTCGCGATCATCATGTACGCGCCGCAGAACATCACCGGCTTTTGATCGTCGTGAGGAGGTCGGTCAGCCGTCCGTGGTGAACAGGGCGGCGTAGCGGTTCAGGTAGAGCGGCCATCCTTCGTCGTGGGCGACGCCGTCACGCACGGACTCCCAGCCGGGCCCGTGCCGGTCGAGGTGGCGGTGTTCCAGCTCCACTCGCGTGCGCTGGGGTGTTTCGGCGACGAACCGGACCTCGACCTCGCTGGTGTTGTCCGGCTCGGTCTCGACGCGCCACTGCGGGCTGATGTCCCAGCTGAACACGACCCGCTGCGGCGGGTCGTAGGCGAGCACCCGCGCCCAGCGGCACTCGGTGCCGTCGACGCCGCGGTCATAGATGTGGCCGCCGACCTGCGGCTCGAACACCGTCTCGGCGATCGCCACTCCGAGCAGGTTGTGCTCGCGGGGTTTGAAGTCGCCGAACCGCTCGGTGAACACGGTGAATGCCCGCTCGAGCGGCGCATTGACGATGATCTGCCGGCGCACCACCACATCCGCTGCCTGAGTCATGAGTCCTCCTCGGTCGGTTGTTCGACGACGTCCTGGTAGCCGTCCAGCGCGCGATTCCAGAACGTGTCCAGTTGATCGCGCAGGGCGGCGACACCTGCCGGGTTGAGCCGGTAGACCCGGCGGGTGCCGGCTGTGCGGCCGGTGACCAGGCCGGCGTCCTTGAGCACCTTCAGGTGCTGGGACACTGCGGGCCGGCTGATCGGCAGCTCTTGGGCGAGCTCGCCGACGGCCCGTGGCCGCTCCGCCAGGCACGCGACGATTGCCCGCCGGGTGGGGTCGCCCAGGGCGTCCCAACCATCCCCAGTTCGGTAAGTAGCCACGAACGGTAAGCTACAACTTACAGGGCAAGGAGTCAAGGTCCGGGCTGGTGAGGGCCATGAGGATGCCGGCCGGTGTGGCAGGCGGTGGAGCCGGCTATGCGGTGACGCCGGTCGGGAGTCGCCGCGTGACCAGCGGGATGATGGCCAGGGCGAGGATCCCGCCGCCCAGGGCGAGGGTGGCGTAGCTGGTGGCCGAGAGGATCATGCCGCTGGCGATGCCGCCGCCCGCGCCGGCGAGTGCGACGCAGAGGTCGACGGTCCCCTGCGTCCTGGCTCGGGTGTTCAGCGGCAGCGCATCAGTGATCATGGCGGTGCCGAGTCGGCCAACCATGAGGGCGGCGCCGGCGGACCCGGCGGTGAACAGGGCGGTGGGCAGGCCGGACAAGTTGCTGGTGCCGAGCAGGTCGGCGGCCAGCAGCGCCCCGACGGTGACTCCGGCGGCAAGCCCGGCGCCGCTGAACACCTGAGAGGCCATCACGACGATCAGGGTTCTGCGGTGCAGGGCTTCGCGGGCGGCCGGGGAGTCGGTGTAGACGGTGCTGGCCATGTGGAGCGGTCCTTCTGCCGCGGGATGCGAGGCCCCGGCGGCACCCGGAGGCGCCGCTGGTCGTTGTCAGGCCCGGGCGTGCGTTTCGTACATGCGGGCCCACGCGAGCAGGCCGGATGCGGCGGTGAGAGCGGCGACGACCCAGACGGCGGCGCGGATGCCGGCGAGGTCGGCGACGATGCCGGCGAGTAGCGCGCCGACGGCGAAGCCGCCGTCGCGCCAGAGTCGGTAGATGCCTACGGCGCGGGCGCGCCAGGTGGGGTGGGCGACGTCGGAGATGGCGGCGAGCAGGGTGGGGTACACCGCTGCGGTGCCGGCGCCGAGCAGTACCGCGGCGGCGGCCCAGGCGGTGAAGTCGTCGGCGAGGGCGATCAGGGCCAGGGCGGCGGCCTGCAGGAGCATCCCGGCGACGATGAAAGGTTTGCGGCCGTAGCGGTCGGATGCCGGGCCGGTGGCCAGTTGGCCGAGGCCCCAGACGGCCGGGTAGAGGGCGGCGAGCGCGCCGATCTGGGTCAGCGACAGTCCGGCGGTGGCGAACAGGACCGGGAACAGTCCCCAGGCCAGGCCGTCGTTGAGGTTGTTGACCATGCCTGCCTGGCTCGCCGATGCCAGGGCGGGCTCGCGCCAGCTGGCCAGGGCGAATACCTGCCCGGTGGAGAGCTCTCCGGCGTGGCTGCCGGTGTGGGTGGTGGCTTCGTGGCGGGCGTGGCCGCGGGTCTCGCGCACGAGCACCGCTGAGAGCCCGAGGCCGAGGGCGATGTAGGCGGCGGCGAGCAGGAACGGCGCCGGGCGCAGCCCGAACTGCGCGGCCAGCGCCCCGGTGGCCATCGCGGTGGCGGCGACGGCGAGGTAGCCGGCGGCCTCGTTGAGGCCCATCGCCAGGCCGCGCCGGTGCGGTCCGGCGAGGTCGATCTTCATGATGACGGTGGTGGACCAGGCCAGGCCCTGGTTGACGCCGAGCAGCACGTTCGCCGCGACGATCCATCCCCAGTTCGGGGCCCAGATCAGCATGGCGGGGATCGGGATGGCAACTAGCCAGCCGGCGAGCAGGACGCGCTTGCGGCCGTAGCGGTCCGACAGGGTCCCGGCGAAGAAGTTCGTGGCAGCCTTCGTGGCGCCGAACGCGAGGATGTAGGTCAGCGCGGCGGTGTAGGCGGTGAGGCCGAACTCGCGTTCGGCGAGCAGCGGCAGCACGGTGCGTTCGGAGCCGAGGACGCCGCCGACGAGGGCGTTGACGACAACGAGCAGGGTGAACTGGGCGGCGTTGACGCCGAGCCCGAGCCGCGGGGCACTGCTGGTGGTGGTCATGAGCCCTCCTGCAGGCGGCGGCCGGTGGCGGCGGCCCAGTCGTGGGGTCCGCCGGCGAGCACGGCGAGGTCGCGGCGGCCGGCGCGCTCCAGCAGGGTGGCGGCGGTCATGGCGCGTTCGCCGTGCCCGCACATCACCACCGCGGGCCCGTCCGGTGCTGCGTGCGCGGCGGCGGGCAGGTCGCCGAGTTCCAGGTGGACGGCGCCGGGCAGGTGCCCGGTGCCGTATTCACTGGTTTGCCGGATGTCGAGCACCGGTGCGTCGACCTCGTGCGGGCGCACCAGCCGGGTGGTGGAGACCGCGCCGGTCCAGGCGCTCATGCCGCCGGCGAGTTCGCCGGCCAGCCGGTCGAAGCCGATGTTCAGCGCCGGCCACAGGATGTCGGCTGGGTCCTGGCCGCGGTTGCGCACGATCACCACGGGCGTGTCGGGGGCGACGAGCCAGCCGAGCCAGGTGGCGAACTGCGCGCGCAGCGGGATCGCGATCGCACCGGGGATGTGCCCGGCGGCGATGTCAGCCACCGGGCGCACGTCGACGATCACCGCGCCGTCGGCGTGCAGCCGCCGCACCTCGTCGGTGGACAGTTGCGGCAGGGCTTGGGCGGTGTCGATGACAGCGGGACCGCGCCGGTTGGTCTCGGCCAGCCACCGGAAATACCTCGGATACGAACCGAGGGAGCTGACGAGCTGGGTGACGAACGCGTCGACGTCCGGCGCGGCCAGCAACGGGTTGCTCGCCTTCTCTGCGGCGATGGTGCTGGTGCGTGCGGTGCCGGGCGGGGCGGAGCAGAACGACCCGGCACCGTGCGTCGGCCACACCGCGGTGGCGTCCGGCAGGGCGGCGAGGCGGTGCAGGGAGGCGTACTGGGCCCGGGCCAGTTGGACGGTGCGATCGCCGCCGAGCAGGTCGGTGCGGGCGGCGGAGCCGACGATCAGCGACCCGCCGGTGAACACCCCCACCGGTGCGGTCCCGTCCAGCAGCAGGAAGGACAGGTGCTCATCGGTGTGCCCGGGCGTTGCCAGAGCGCGCAGGGTGAGCCCGCCGAGGTCGACCTCGTCGCCGTCGGCCAGGCCGCGGTGGTCGAACGCGCGCATGCCGGCGGCCGAGGCCAGGATTTGCGCGCCGTCGGTCGCGGCGAGCTGCACCGCACCGGAGAGGAAGTCGGCGTGCAGGTGCGTGTCAGCCGCCCACGCCACCGTCAGACCCCGCCGGCCGGCTGCGGCGCGTAATGCCCGAAGGTCCCGCGGCGGGTCCACGGCCAGGGCCCGGCCGTCACCGGTGTCGAGCAGGTAAGCACTGTTACCTAAGCCGTCGTCCACCAGCGGTATCAACCGCTCATCAATTCGCACCACGACCTCCGACCCGGGGAGCGTCGCCCGCCCACAACTATTACACTATTCCATAGAGCATTGGAGGAGCGTGATGGGTGATCCGGTCGCCAAGGCCGATCTGTTCGACTCCCTTGCCCGCGTCGGCAAGGCGCTGGGCAGCGGCAAGCGCTTGGAACTGCTCGACCTGCTCGCCCAGGCCGAACGCAGCGTCGAGGCCCTCGCCCGCGCCGCCCACCTCGGGCTGACCACCTGCTCGGCCCACCTGCAAACCTTGCGGCAGGCCGGGCTGGTCGCGACCCGCCGCGACGGCACCAGGATCTACTACCGGCTCGCCGGACCCGACGTGGCCGCGCTCTACGCGCTGCTGCGCGACGTCGCGGGTGCCCACTCCGCGCAGGCCGCCGCCGCGTGCGACGCCTACCTCGGCGACCACGACACCGACGCCGTCGACCGCGAGGAGCTGCAACGTCGCCTCGCCGCCGGCGAGGTCATCGCCGTGGACGTGCGCCCGGCCGAGGAGTACACCGCCGGGCACATCCCCGGCGCGGTCTCCATCCCTCTGGATCAGCTCGCCGACCGGCTTGCCGACTTGCCCGCCGACGTCGAGGTCGTGGCCTACTGCCGCGGCGCCTACTGCGTGCTCGCCCACGACGCCGTGCGGCTCCTGCAAGCCCGGGGTCGCCGCGCCGCCCGGCTGGCCGACGGAATGCTCGAATGGCGGCTGGCCGATCTGCCCGTCGACGCCGCCGCATGACCGTCCCGGTGAGGCTCGACGGCGGCGACTGCCGCTGCATCCAGCAGCTCAGCGAGCTGCGCCGCCTCACCCTGCAGGTCCCGTCCGGCATCGTGATCCACCTGATCGCCACCGACCCGGCCGCGCCCCTGGACCTGCCCGCCTGGTGCCACCTCACCGGGCACACCTACCTGGGCCCCATGCCCGCTGCCGACCGGCCCACCTACACGATGCAGGTCAGCGCCGGCGCGGCGATCACCGACCCCGATCGCCCGTGGCGGCCGACGCCAGCCGCGCCGTGAGGGAGTCGACCGTCGCCAGGAACTGGCGCACCTGCTCGGCCGGCATCCCGGCGAACAACTGCGCCGACCCGGCCTCGTAGTCCGCGGCGAGCTGCCGGGTTACCGCCGCGCCGGCGTCAGTGAGCCGCACCAGGATCGCCCGCCGATCCTGCGGATGCGGGTCGCGCTGCACAAACTCGGAAGCCTGCAACCCGTCAATCAGCGCCGTGACGTTGCGGGCCGTCACCCCGATCGTGCGGGCGAGCTGCTGCTGCGTGACCGGGCCCTGCCGATGAAGCTGCCAGACCACCGTCGCCCGCGCCCGCGTCAGCCCGCGAGCGACCAGGCCGGCCTGCATGTACTGATCGACGGTCACCGCAAACGCGAAGAGCCGCTCCAGCGCCCCGGGAAACCCCTCGCAGGACGCCAACAGGTCGCCGTTCACGGGATTGTGTATGCCATTCACTATGTATAGCCTCCACGGTGATGGTAGCTGCCGGGGTCCCGCCGGGAACGCCGCAGCCGCAAAGGGTGGAGGAGCCATGGCGGCGGTGTCACATCCGGTGTTCGCACGCGTCTACGAACGCCTCAGCGTGATGATGGACCGCGCCGGCGGCGCCGAACACCGCCGGAACCTGGTCGCCGGGCTGAGCGGTCGGATCATCGAGGTCGGCGCCGGCAATGGCCGCACCTTCGCGCACTACCCACCACAGGTCACCGAGGTCGTCGCCGTCGAGCCCGAACCGAGGCTGCGCTCCGCAGCGATGGCCGCCGCCGCAACGGCGCCAGTGCCGGTGCGAGTGGTCGACGGAGTGGCCGAGGCCCTGCCCGCCGGCGATGGCGAGTTCGACGCCGCCGTCACCGCGCTGGTGCTGTGCACCGTGCCGGACCAGGCCGCCGCCCTGGCCGAGATCGCCCGGGTGCTGCGCCCCGGCGGACAGTTGCGCTTCTTCGAGCATGTCGCCGCCGAGGCATCCGGCGCGATGCGTTGCACGCAGCGCCTCGCCGACGCGACCCTGTGGCCGCGGCTGTTCGGCGGATGCCGCACCGGCCGCGACACCGTCACCGCCATCACCGCCGCCGGATTCGCCATCGACCGGCTGCACCGCTTCCGGTTCCCGCCCACCGGTCCGAGCAGCCCCGCTGCTCCGCACGTACGCGGCGCTGCCAGCCGCCCCACCGACATCCCAACCGCCCAGTGACCGAGATGGACGCGCAGACGCCCGTCACCGTCTACAGCAGGCCGGGCTGCCCCTACTGCTACCTACTTCGCCGCGGCCTACGCCGCCGCCGCGTCACTTTTACCGAGGTGAACATCTGGACCGACCCGGACGCGGCCGCCGCCGTCCGCGCCGTCGCCGACGGCAACGAGACCGTCCCCACGGTCCACGTCGCCGGGCAATGGCTCGTCAACCCCCGCGCCGCGACCGTCGACCAGCTCGCCCGCGGCTGACCACCATGACGTCGGCCGGCTGACACGAGCAGCGGCCAGCCACCGAACCGCAGCGCTGGTCGAGGGCCGGTTCCACAGCGCCGAAGGGCTCAGGTCGATCGAGGACTTGCGAAGTTCAGTAAAGCCAGCCGTCCCACTTCGGCTCGTACGCGAGGCCGGGTGGCTGCGGGAGCGCGCCGACGGAGGCGGCGGGCATCGGCTCGACAGGCGGCCGCAGCATGGTGGCCGCGGCGCTGTCCGCGTGCTGGCGGCCCCAGCTCACCCCACGATGTGAAAGCTGATCATCATTTCCCCTCCCCTGATCGTGCCGGAGGAGGCGAAGATGGCAGGTAAAGATCAGGCGCGACGAATGACTGCCCCTGGTGGCTGCCGCAGTGACACATCACCTACAACGAGACCAACACTGCGCCTGGTCTTTCGGCGGGGCGAGGACCGCCACTCGTTGCCCACGGGTATTCGGGCAGCTTGGCCAAGCTGCACGCGCTCCTCGACCAGGCGAGGATGGTAACCGTCAGGCCCACCGCAGCCGGTGCGGCGTGTCGCGGTCTCCGCTCCGCAACGCCGCAACACGCCGCATCCGAGTCGGGACCGCAGGAGGTGGACGTGCGTCGCGTGGTGGAGCTGCTGTACGAGGCCCAGCGCCGGCTGTACCCGGGTGACCGCCCCAGCCGGCTGGCCCGGGTGATGAACCGGGTGGACGCTGCCCAGTTCGCCACCGGGGTGCTCGCCCCGCGCCGCGCGGTCACCCTGGAGGTACCCGGGCGGCGTACCGGCCGGAGGATCGCCGTGCCGGTGGTGGTGGCCGACCTCGACGGTGACCGCTACCTGGTCTCCATGCTCGGCGAGAGCGCCAACTGGGTACGCAACGTGCGGGCGGCCGGCGGCCGGGCGGTGCTGCGCCACGGCGGGCGCGAGCACGTGCTGCTGCGGGAGTTCGACGTGGCCCCGCGCCCCGGTCCTGCGCCGCTACCCGGGGTGCGGGCCAGTGCTCCGCCCTTCAGGGCGGGGTGAAGGCCCGAGCAGTGCCTTAGACCGGGCGGTTCTGCTGTTCGATGTACTGACGCACGGCACTCAGCGGTGCGCCGCCGACGGAGCCGGCGAAGTACGAGCCCGACCAGAGCTTGTTGGCCCGGTAGTAGTGCCGCCGCAGGTCGGGGAACTCCTGCCGCATCCGCCGGCTGGACACACCCTTGAGGCTGTTGACCAACTTCGCCAGGGCGACCTTGGGCGGGAAGTTGACGAGCAGGTGGACGTGGTTGTTCTCGCCGTTGAACTCGACCAGTTCGGTCTCGAAGTCGGCGCACACCGCCCGCATGATCTCTTCCATGCGGGCGAGGTGCCGGTCGCCGAACACCTTGTGCCGGAACTTCGTCACGAAGACCAAGTGAGCGTGCAGAGCAAAAACGCAGTGCCTACCAGTGCGGATGCCTTCGAGTTCAGCCATAAACCAATGGTATTCTGCGCTCGTGCAGCTCCGTTACAACTACCGCGTGTATCCCACGCCGAGTCAGCAGGCTTCGCTGGCTCGGGCGTTCGGGTGCGCGCGAGTGGTGTTCAACGACGGGCTGCGAGCACGGCAGGAAGCCCGCGAGCAGGGTCTGCCGTACCTGTCGGACGCCGAGCTGTCCAAGCGGGTCACCGCGGCCAAGGGGGCCCCGGAACGGGCATGGCTGGGCGAGGTCTCGTCGGTCGTGCTGCAACAGGCGCTGGCCGATCTGAACGCGGCGTACCGCAACTTCTTCGCCTCGATTACCGGCAAGCGCAAGGGCCGCAAGGTGGCACCGCCGCGGTTCCGCTCCCGCAAGGACAACCGGCAGGCGATCCGGTTCACCGCCAACGCCCGATTCAAGGTGCTGGACAACGGCCGGCTGCGCCTGCCGAAGATCGGCGACGTGGAGGTGCGGTGGTCGCGGGGTCTGCCGTCCGAGCCCAGCTCGGTCACGGTGATCCGGGATGCGGCGGGCCGGTACTTCGCCTCGTTCGTCGTGCAGACCGCAGACGAGCCGTTGTCGCCGGTGGAGTCGGAGGTCGGTATCGACCTGGGCCTGACCCACTTCGCGGTCCTCTCGGACGGTACGAAGGTGGCGGCCCCGAAGTTCCTGCGCCGCGCGGCCCGCAAGCTCAAGCGGTTGCAGCAAGACCTCTCCCGCAAGACCAAGGGGTCGAACAACCGCAAGAAGGCCGTCGTGAAGGTCGCTCGGGCGCATGCCCAGGTGGCCGACACTCGGCGGGACTGGCAGCACAAGCTCTCGACCCGGATCATCCGCGACAACCAAGCGGTGTACGTCGAGGACCTATGCGTGGCCGGTCTCGGCCGGACGCGGCTGGCCAAGTCCGTGCACGACGCCGGCTGGTCGCAGTTCGTCGGGATGCTGGAGTACAAGGCCACCCGGTACGGGCGTACCTTCGCCCGCGTGGACCGGTTCTTCCCGTCCACGAGGATGTGCTCGGACTGCGGCCGGATCAACGACAAGATGGCGCTCGACGTCCGAGCGTGGGACTGCCCCTGCGCCAGCAGCCACGACCGGGACGTCAACGCGGCCATGAACGTGCTCGCGGCGGGACGCGCCGAGAGCCTAAACGCCTGTGGAGCGCAGGTAAGACCGGCACCCGTGCCGGCACCGCGCGAGGAAGCAGGAATCCGCCCGGACGCCGCGTGTGCCACGCGCAGCGTGGAGGGAGTCTCCGTCCTTTAGGGCAAGGCCATGAAGTTAGGGCGTTGGGCCTGATGTCAAGGGCTGTTTGAGCATGATGGAGGGTGCTGGTAAAGAGGCAGCGGGACTCCGGTAGAACGGCTTGTCGACCAAGACCAGCCAGCTACGAGG
>NZ_JAGPYL010000132.1:0-17650 GCF_018070095.1 Micromonospora sp. U56 | reverse complement strand
ACCCTGGCCGGGCTGACCGGGCTGCTCGCCACCCACGCCGGCACCCTCGCCGGCCTGGCGCTGCTGGTCGTGGCGGCGGCGGTGGCCGGCGTCGCCGGGCGGCGGGCCGAGGTCCGGCTGGCCGGCTGCCTGGTGGCGGTCGCCGCGGCAACCGGCTGCGCGGTGACCGCGTCGCTGGCCGCGGGGCTGCCGCTGCGGACCGCCGGTTTCGCGGTGCTCGCGGTGGCGGTGGCGGTCCTGTACGCCGCGCCGCCGCTGGCCCGGCGCACGCCGGTGACCGGACGGGCGGCGGAGGGCGCGGCCCAGGCCGTGGCGCTGGTGGCCCTGCTGCTCACCGCGTCCGCCCCGCGCCACGCGGCAGCGGTCTGCGTGCTGTGGGGTGCGGCGGTGGCACCGCGGGTGCTGCGGCGGGGCGAGTCCGCCGACCGGCGGTGGGCCTTCGCGGGCATCGCCGGCGGCAGCGAACTGCTTGGTGCCTGGCTGCTGCTCGCCGCCGGCAAGGTGGTGCTGCTGGAGGCGTACACCCTGCCGGCGGCGGGACTGGCGCTGGTCGCCGGGGTGGTCGCGCTGCGTACCCGGCCGGGGTTGACCAGCTGGCTGGCGCTCGGTCCCGGGCTGGCCGCCGGGCTGCTGCCCGGCCTGGTGTCGGTGCTGGTCGCCCCCGAGCCCCAGCCCTGGCGACGGCTGCTGCTCGGGGTCGCCGCGCTGGCCGTGGTGCTCGCCGGGGCCACCCGGCGCTGGCAGGCGCCGGTGGTGCTCGGAGGGACCGCGCTGGCACTGCTGGCCCTGCACGAGCTGGTCCGCGGCTGGGACCTGCTGCCCCGGTGGATCTTCCTGGCCGTCGGCGGGTTCGCGTTGATCGCCCTCGCCGCCACCTACGAGCGGCGGCGGCGTGACCTGACCCGGCTGCGCGCGGCCGTCGGCCGGATGGGCTGAGGTAGGGGCAACACCACCACGAATCGGGGTGTTGCCATGATTACCAGGCGCAACCGCCGCCGCGAGAATCAAGGGCGGGCCCGCCAACGGGCGCGGCCCCGACCGAGGACTGGGAGTGGAGATGGCGCGTTCAGCGGTGGCGGACCAACCGGTACGACGCGGCAGCGACTATGCGGTGTTGTCCCGACGGATCAGCGAGGCGGGCCTGCTCGAGCGCCGCCCCGGCCGGTACGCGGTGCGCATCGCGCTGACGGCGACCTTCTTCCTGGCGGGCTGGGCCGCCGTGGTGGCGGTCGGCGACTCGTGGGCGCAGCTGCTGATGGCGGTGGGCATGGCGGTGGCCACCACCCAGGTCGCCTTCCTCGGCCACGACGCCGGGCACCGGCAGATGTTCCGCCGCCGGGGCCCCAGCGAGCTGGCCGGTCTGCTCGCCGGCAACCTGGCGGTCGGGCTCAGCTACGGCTGGTGGGTCGACAAGCACAACCGGCACCACGCCAACCCCAACCACACCGACGAGGACCCGGACGTCGGCGGCGGCGCGCTGGTCTGGACGTACGAGCAGGCGGCGGCGACGCCGCCTTACCTGCGCTGGCTGGCGCGGCGGCAGGCCTGGCTGTTCTTCCCGATGCTGCTGCTGGAGGGCTTCCACCTGCACGTGGCCAGCATCAAGGCACTGGTCGGTCGATCGGGCGGCGGCTGGTCCACGCCGATGCGGCACCGGGGCGTGGAGGGGCTGCTGCTCGTCGCGCACACCGTCGGCTACCTGGGGCTGATCTTCGCCGTGATGTCGCCGGCGAAGGCGCTCGCCTTCATCGCCATCCACCAGGGGCTCTGGGGCCTCTACATGGGCTGCGCGTTCGCCCCGAACCACAAGGGCATGCCGATGCCGACGGAGGAGGACGACCTGGACTACCTGCGCAAGCAGGTGCTCACCTCGCGCAACGTGCGGGGCAGCCGGTTCGTCGACGTCGCGCTGGGCGGGCTCAACTACCAGATCGAGCACCACCTGTTCCCGAACATGCCCCGGGGCAACCTGCGCCGGGCGCAGCCGATCGTGCGGGCGTACTGCGCCGAGCGCGAGGTGCCGTACGTCGAGACCGGGCTGGTCGAGTCGTACCGGCAGGCGCTGGCGCACCTGCACGAGGTGGGCCGGCCGCTGCGCGGCTGACCCTGATACGCACGACGGGGCGGCACCGGTCACGGTGCCGCCCCTCGCGTCGGGGTGCGGGGCGGTCAGCCGCCGAACGCCTTGATCAGCGCTTCCGGGGCCTCCTGGGTCTGGCTGGCCGGCGGCTTCTGCGGGGCGACGGCCGCGCCGAAGTCCGTGTAGGTGGTCTTGAGCTTGCCGGCCGCCGGGGACAGCACGGTGGTGTCGACGATCAGCTCGATCAGCCGGCCCTGGTCGTCGGTCTTCGCGGTGAAGGGCACCGCCTTGGCCTTGGCGCCGAGCGCCTTGATGCCCTTGTCGTCCGGCTTCGCCTTCGTGTAGTCGAGGGTGCCGGCGAAGGCGTGCTCACCGGTCTTCTCGACCTCGGTGACCCCCTTGATCATCTGCTTGGCGCCGCCCGGGTCGCCGTCCGGCATCAGGTTCATCTGACCGCTGGCGCCGAGCTTGGTGGCGTCCATGTGCAGCCATTTCTTCGGCGCGCCCGCCATGCCGCTGATCTTCATCCAGGCGTCGTCGCCGAGCGTGATCATCCGGACCTTGCCCTGGCTGCCCATGTCGAGGGTCATGTCGATCGCCTTGGTCCGCGGGTCCAGCAGGCCACCGCCGTTGACCACCGACGAGGTGATGGTGACCCGGACGCTGTCCTCGCTGAGCTTGAGCGCGGCGGCGGTCAGCTCGTCGAGCGGAGCGACCGACGCGCTGCTGCTCGGGGCGACGCTCGCGGCGCTTCCGCCGGCGGCTGGAGCGCCCGCTCCGTCCTGGTTGCCGCAGCCGGTCAGCAGACCCAGCGCGGCGACGAGCGCGACCCCCGTGGTCGCCAGCCGTCGAGTGTTCATCGTGGATTACTCCTCGTAGAGGGTGGGCCGGGGCGGCGTGTGCTGCCGGCCACCGGCCGGGCCGTCGGTCAGCGTAGCGGGCGAATGCGACAGTCGGGTTTCGATGTCCGTCCGTCGTCGCGGTCGGTGCCCGGCTCGACACACCATGTCAACGGGCGTCGACCCGCCTCCGGCGGGTCCGACCCGCCCAGGCCGGTGCCGGTAGGGTCGGGCCATGACAGACCTGCTCACCGCCGAGGCGGTGCGAGAGGAGCTGGGCGGGCTGGCGGACTGGTCGGGCGACCCGACTCAGATCAGCCGCACCGTCGAGCTGGGCAGCTTCCCGGCCGCCATCGCCGTGGTCGACCGGGTGGCGGAGGTGGCCGAGCGACTCGACCACCACCCCGACATCGACATCCGGTGGCGGACCGTGACCTTCCGCTGCGTCACCCACTCCGCCGGTGGGGTCACCCACCGGGACGTGGAGCTGGCGCGCCAGATCGACGACATCGTCCGGAGCGCCCGATGAGATTCGAGATCAGCAAGGTGCTGGACGCCATCGAGGGGCGCGTCTGCACCGACCCGTCACTGGCCCGGGCCGTCCTCGACCTGGCCGAGGTGATCCGCTACCAGGACCTCGACGGTGGCCGGCCAGCCAGCCTGCTGCGGCTCGGCATGGTGATCGACGCCCTCGCCCGCGAGCTGGAAGAGGACAGCGTCCCGGTCTACGCCGTGGTGCACCGGGCGTTGCTCTCCGACGCCGACCTCACCTCCAACGAGCGGATGGTGGTCCGGCGCTGGGCCGACGACGGCCTGGTCGAGGTGCTGGACAACCCGGGCGACCGGATGCTGGAGGTGGCCGATCTGCTCGGCCTGCCGGTGCTCACCCGGGTCCGGTTCGACAGCCTGCGCGGCCGGTTCCCGTGGCTGGTGGAGCAGCCGGGCCGGGTGCTCGCGCCGGTGCCCGGCGCCGGCGGCCCGGTCTTCGTCGCGCACGTCGGCGGCGGCTCGACCCCGGTCGAGGGGGACCGCTCGCCGGTCGGGGCGAAGCTGTTGGCCCGGCAGTGGCGCTGCCCGGAGCCGGGGTGCGCCCTCTTCGGCGGCGGTGGCGGCGGTGGCGCCTTCGCCGACCTGGCCCGGGTCGAGCGCGCGCCGGCCGGCCAGCCGCCACCCGCGCTGCGTAACGGGGTGCCGACCTGCCCCCGGCACGGCGCCCGGCTCGGTGACGCCGGGCCGCGCCCCCGCACCGAGGTGCTGGCGGTCCGGATCGGTGGCCTGGTCCGGCGGCGCTTCGTGCTCACCGAGGAGCAGCCGGTGTTCGTCGGGCGGGCGCCCGAGGCCAGCGGCGGGATCGTGCTCGGCCAGTGGCTCAACGACGAGGCCCGGCGCTGGATCAGCCGCAGCCACCTCAAGCTGGAGCTGCGGGTCGGCGAGGTGATCGTGACCGACGTGAGCACCAACGGCTCCGGCATCCGCCCGCACGGGTCGATGACCGAGGCGGAACGGATCCCGCTGGCGCCGAACCAGTCCCGGGTGCTCGGCGGCGCCGACATGGTCGAGCTCTACCCGGGCGTCCAGGTCGGCCGCGCCCGCGAGCTGCCCACCGGCGCCCCGTTCACCCCCACCTCGGTGATGGCCGAGGCGCCCACCATGGCCATGCGCCTGCCCCGCAACTGACCGACGAACGACGAGCGGGCGTCGGGACCGTGGTCCCGACGCCCGCTTCGCGCGTACGAGGTCAGCCGGCCAGCACGGCGGCGAGCTGGGCCACCGCGTGGTCGATCTCCTCCTCGGTGATCACCAGCGGCGGGGCCAGCCGGATGGTGGAGCCGTGGGTGTCCTTGGCCAGGACGCCGCGCTCCATCAGCCGCTCGCAGGCCTGGCGGCCGCTCATCAGCGCCGGGTCGATGTCCACCCCGGCCCAGAGGCCGCGGACCCGGACGGCGACCAGACCCTTGCCGAGCAGCCCTTCCAGGCCGGCGCGCAACCGCGCGCCCAGCTCGGCGGAGCGGCGCTGGAACTCGCCGGTGGCCAGCAGCCGGACCACCTCGGTGGCGACCGCGCAGGCCAGCGGGTTGCCGCCGAAGGTCGAACCGTGCTGGCCCGGCTTCAGCACCCCCAGCACGTCGGCGTTCGCGGCGACCGCGGAGACCGGCACGATGCCGCCGCCGAGCGCCTTGCCCAGCAGGTACATGTCCGGCACAACGCCCTCGTGGTCGCAGGCGAAGGTGTGCCCGGTCCGGCCCAGGCCGGACTGGATCTCGTCGGCGATGAAGAGCACGTTGCGCTCGGTGCAGACCCGGCGGACACCCGGCAGGTAGCCCTCCGGCGGCACCACGACGCCCTGCTCGCCCTGGATCGGCTCGAGCAGCACGGCGACGGTGTTCTCGTCGATCGCGGCGGCCAGCGCGTCCAGGTCGCCGTAGGGGACGACCGTGAAGCCCGGGGTGTACGGCCCGAAGTCGGCGCGGGCGTCCTCGTCGGTGGAGAAGCTGACGATGGTGGTCGTCCGGCCGTGGAAGTTGCCCTCGGCGACGACGATGTTGGCCTGGCCGGGGGTGACGCCCTTGACCTGGTAGCCCCACTTGCGGGCGACCTTGACGCCGGTCTCGACCGCCTCGGCGCCGGTGTTCATCGGCAGGACCAGGTCCTTGCCGCACAGCTCGGCCAGCTCCCTGCAGAAGTCGGCGAACTGGTCGTGGATGAACGCGCGGCTGGTGAGCGTCAGCTTGTCGAGCTGCTCGTGGGCGGCGCGGATCAGCGTCGGGTGCCGGTGGCCGAAGTTCAGCGCCGAGTAGCCGGCGAGGCAGTCCAGGTAGCGACGGCCGTCCACGTCGGTGAGCCAGGCGCCCTCGGCGGAGGAGATCACCACCGGCAGCGGGTGGTAGTTGTGTGCGGTGTGCTTCTCCGCGTCCCGTACCGCAGCCGGAGTCCGCAGCATGTCCTCGATCACTTGGTCGCCTTTCCCTGACGGAGTCGCAACGTGCAGCACTTCGGTCCGCCGCCGGCCTTGCGCAGCTCGGACAGGTCGATCCCGATGGTCTCGTAACCCCGGTCGCGCAGCTTCGCGGCCAGGTCGGTGGCCTGCGCCGGCAGCACCACGTGCCGGCCGTCGCTGACCGCGTTCAGCCCCAGCACCTCGGCGTCGGCCATGGTGGCGTGCACCGCGTCCGGGAAGAGCCGGCGCAGCACCGCCTGGCTGCCGGGGGAGAACGCCTCCGGAAGGTACGCCACGGTCCGCTCGTCGAGCACGGTCAGGGCGGTGTCCAGGTGGTAGAAGCGCGGGTCGACCAGCTGCATCGTGATCACGGGGTAGCCGAAGACCTCCTGCAGGTGCGCGTGCGAGGCGTGCGCGGTGCGGAAGCCGGTGCCGGCGAGCAGGTAGTCGCCGACCAGCAGGACGTCGCCCTCGCCCTCGTTGACGTGCTTCGGGTCGTACATCTCGAAGCCGGCGGCCTCGAACCAGGCGCGGTAGGCGGGGGCCTCGTCGGCGCGCTGCGGGTCGCGGAACTGCACCGCCATGGCCCTGTCGTCGATCACCGTGCCGCCGTTGGCGGCGAAGACCATGTCCGGCAGGCCGGCCACCGGGTCGATCAGCTCGACGGAGTGGCCCAGGTCGAGGTAGGTCTGGCGCAGCTGCTCCCACTGCCGGATGGCCAGGTCGGCGTCGACCGGCGCGGTCGGATCCATCCACGGGTTGATGGCGTAGTCGACGGCGAAGTACGTCGGCCGGCACATCAGGAAGCGCTGGCTGATGGCGTCCATCGTCATGTCCTGCTCCTGGAGGTCGGGCGCGCCCGGCCACCTCGGCCGACGGGCTGGCGCCGTCCGTCAACGGTATGCGGCATCGGCCGACGACATCCACCGCCGAGACTTGCGTACGCCGACGAAACGTTGCGTCTGGCGTAGCCCGAGCGGTGATCTGTTGCGTTCCCGCCCACCACCCGCATGACGAAGGGGCCGCCACCCCCCGGAACGGGAGGTGACGGCCCCTGGACGCGCTTCGGGGGCGGCGAACCGCCGCCCCCGAAAGGATGCGTGCCCGGCTGGTGAACCACCAGACTGATCGGGCGTCGCCGGCGCACCACCGGCGAGCGGAAAGGTGCCCGTCAGAACCGGTCGACAAACTGTGAGTCGAGCCACTCCCGGAACCGGGACACCCACTCGCCGTCGGCGGTCGGCCAGTCGAACTGGCCGGTCATCGCGACCACCCCGACCACCACCGCGGCCAGGCCGAGCAGGATGCCGATCAGCGCGTCGGTCTTGCCGGCGACGTGCCGCCGCCGGGTCGCCATCAGGCCGAGGACGGAGAGCACCGCGCCGGCCGCGCCGACGGCGATGCCGTACCCGGCCAGGGTGCCGGTGAGCACGAACAGGGCACCGACCACGGAGACGATCAGGCCGAGGGTGGCCAGCAGGCTGGCGCGCGGCCTCGGGCCGGCGACCACCGGGGTCTCCCGGCGGGCCTCGTCCCGGTCGGGGACACCGTCGGAGTCCAGGTCGACCGTCCGCTCGGCGGTGGGGTCGGCGAGGCCGGTGCCCGGCCGCGCGTCCCGGTCCGCGCCGGTGAGCCGGTCCGACGTCGTACGCCGGGGCTCGTCGTCGATCGGGGCGACCCGGCCGGAGGGGCCGCGGGTCGACTCGGAGCGGGCGGTGGCCGCCCGGGCCAGCGCGGCGCGCTCCGCCGCCCGGCGCTCCGTCTCGGCGTCGCGCTCGCCGTCAGTGGCCAGCGCGTTGCTGCGGTACGTCGTCTGCTCGGCGTCCCGGTCGGTCACCACCGGCGGATCGGCCGGGCGGTCGACCGGGTCGACGGTGGCGCTCCGGTCGCGTCCGTCGACGCGCCCGTCGCCGTTACGGTCGGTCGTGGGCGCCGGCTCGGTCCGGCGCGACAGCGAAGGAATCTTCATCACGAACACCTCCTGATCGATGCGTGGAGGCCTCGGTGAGCGCCGGTGGGCAGCCACGCGTATCACCGCTGTGGTACCCAGCGGCCCGATCCGCCACACCCGGGCTACCGTTGCCGTCGTGCCAGAGGGACACACCATCCACCGCCTGGCGGCCCGGCACGCCGAGCTGTTCGCTGGCGACAAGGTGAGCGCCGCCAGCCCGCAGGGCCGCTTCGCCGAGGGCGCCGCCCGGCTCTCCGGCACCGTCCTCGACGGCACCGAGGCGTACGGCAAGCACCTGCTGCACCACTACGCCGGCGAGCTGACCCTGCACGTGCACCTCGGCCTGTACGGCAAGTTCAGCGACGGCCCGGGGGAGCCGCCGCCCCCGGTCGGGCAGGTCCGGTTGCGGCTCGCCAGCGACCGGTACTGGCTCGACCTGCGCGGCCCCACCGCCTGCGAGTTGCTCACCCCGCCCGAGGTCGCCGCGCTGCGCGACCGGCTCGGCCCGGACCCGCTGCGCGCCGACGCCGACCCGCGCCGGGCCTGGGCGCGGGTCCGGCGCAGTCCCACCCCGCTCGCCGCGCTGCTGCTGGACCAGTCCGTGGTGGCCGGCACCGGGCTGATCTTCGTCACCGAGGCGCTGTTCCGGGCGGGGCTGCCGCCGACGCTGCCCGGCCGGGAGCTGACCCCGGCCGGCTGGGATGCGCTCTGGGCCGACCTGGTCGAGCTGATGACGCTGGCCGTCGACCGCGGCCGGATCGACACCGTCCGCGAGGCGCACCTGCCGGAGGCGATGGGCCGCCCGGCCCGCGTCGACCGGCACGGCGGCGAGGTGTACGTCTACCGCCGCCCCGGCGACCCCTGCCACGTCTGCGCGACGTCGGTGCGCCGGGGCGTGCTGGCCGGCCGCAACCTCTACTGGTGCCCCGCCTGCCAGGTCGGCTGAGCCGGGCTCAGTCGCCGTCGACCAGCCAGCGGACCGTCTCGACCTGGTTCGGGAAGACGGCCTCACCGTCGATGCTCCAGGCCAGCGTCTGCGCGATCGCCCAGCCCCGGACCCGGTCCCGGTCCAGCCCCAGCGCGCCGGTCAGCCGGTCGAGCCGCCGCCGCAGTGCCGCCGCCGAGTGACCCAGCTCGGGGCCGCGCACGATCGGCACCGCCCCGAACTCCCGCTCGCCGACCAGCGGCTTCGGGTCGATCACCAGCCACGGCTCACGGGTCGCGCGCAGCACGTTGCCGGCGTGCAGGTCCTGGTTGACCAGCACCTGTTCGCCCTGGTCGTTGACGAGGTCGGCGAGCCGGCCGAGCGCCGAGTCGAGCAGCCGCCGCTCGTACGGCCGGCCGGCCCGCTCCCAGTTCACCGGCAGCCGCGCGCGCCAGCCGGCGGCCTCCTCGGCGAGCGTGGTGAACGGCCCGCCGGCCGGTTGCCACAGCCGGGGCAGCAGCCCGGCGACGACGTCCAGCGCCTCGTCGGGCGGCAGTTCGTGCACCGGCGAGCCGGGCAGGCACCGCTCGACCAGCAGCGCCCGCCGGCGCGGGTCGTGCGCGAGCAGGCGTACCGCCCCGTCGCCGGCCGAGTGCGCGAGCGCGTCGGCCTCGCGGCGGCTGTCCTCGTCCGGGTACTGGAGCTTGAGCACCGCCGGGGTGCCGTCGGGCAGCGTGGCGGGCATCGCCAGGGAGGCGAACGCGTACGGAAAGGGCGGCCCGAGCCGCAGTGACCAGCGCTCGGCGCACTCGTCCCGCCACCGGGGCAGCATCGCCAGCCAGTCCCGCCCGACCGGCGTACGCCGCACCCACGACAACCCCTCCGGGATCTCCGCCCGGCCATCCTCGCCGAATCGTGGAGAGTTGTTGTCCTCCCTGCGACAACAACTCTTCACGATTCCGGCTGCCCAACCCGCCGCCGTCAGCGCGGCGCGGAGTTGGGCAGCCACTTCCGCCGGACGGCGACGAAGATCGAAGGCGGTAAACCGGAGGATACGGTCGCCCTCGATCCAGATCCGGTTCTGCCGCCGAAGGTCCGCGGCCCAGTGCCGGACCTCCATGTGGTGCGCGCCGTCGACCTCGACGTGCAGCCCCCACCGCCGCCAGTACGCGTCCAGATAGCGCACCCGCCCGTCCGCGTCCCGTCGTCGTTCCTGCAGCTCCGGCAGGGGCAGACCGTGCCGCCGACAGAGCCGGACCAGGTCGATCTCCGACAGCGCTTCGGCGCCGCCGGTCAGGTCCGCGATGGTGCTCCTGATCAACGCCGCCCGGCGTGGCCGGCGGAAGCGCTGCAGGGCCGCCCCCAGTTCGGCCGGGGTGACGCGCCGCTGCTGGCAGCCAGCAGCGAGCAGCGCCTGCGCCTCGTCCTCGGTGCGTACCCACTGCGCGGCGTCCAACAGGGACCGCGCCATGGTCGTGCGGTCGGGTCGTCCCCGCTGGCGGTCGGCGTCAGGCAGGTGCCGGGTCCGCCGGACACATACCGCCGGCATGCCGAGCGGCAGACGGCGCAGCAGGTCGGGAGCCTGCCGCTCGAACGGCACGAGCACGTCCACCGCCTCGTAGCGCCAGCGTCCGCGAAGGCCGCCGGCGCGAGCGGCGGCCAGCCCTGCCAGCACCGCACCCTCGCCGGCCGCCAGTACGGCGATCCAGCGCTGCTGAGCCAAGCTGATCTCACCACCGCCGGTCCGTAGGATGCCCCGGCAGATCCGCTCCCACCGGCCCGTGGCCACCAGGTGGCGTACCTTGGCCGGAGTCAGCTCGCGTGTCGCCTGCGCCCAGCTCAGCACCCCTGCCTGCTCGAACAGCAGCCAGTCCAATGTTCCCGCGTCATCCCCCGGAACCCGCACCGATCCAGCAGAGCTGATTCTGTGCGGAGTTGTTGTCGCTGGGACGACAACAACTCCGCACACCACCGACCGGTTACTTGGCCAGCGCGTCGACGGCCTTGCGGGCGGCGATCAGCACCGGGTCCCACACCGGGGCGTACGGCGGGGCGTAGCCGAGATCCAGCGCGGTCATGTCGTCCACGGTCATGCCGTTCCAGAGCGCCACGGCCAGCGCGTCGATCCGCTTGGCCGCCTCGGAGCGGCCGACGATCTGGGCGCCGAGCAGCCGCCCGGTGGGACGCTCGGCGATCAGCTTGACGGTCATCGGGCGGGCCCCCGGGTAGTAGCCGGCCCGGCTGGTCGACTCGGCCCGCACCGTGACGAACTCGAAGCCGGCCGACGCGGCTTCCCGTTCCCGCAGCCCGGTACGCCCCACCTCCAGGTCGCAGACCTTGGTCACGGCGGTGCCGATGACACCGGGGAAGGTGGCGTACCCGCCGCCGATGTTGATCCCGACCACCCGGCCCTGCTTGTTGGCGTGCGTGCCGAGCGGGACGTGCACGGCCATCCCGCTGACCCGGTGCAGCGTCTCCACGCAGTCGCCGGCCGCCCAGACGTCGGGCATTCCCGGCACCCGCATCCGCCGGTCGACGCGGACCCCGCCGGTGGTGCCGACCGGCAGGCCGGCGGCCGCGGCGAGCGCGGTGTTGGGGCGTACCCCGAGGCCGAGGACCACGACGTCGGTCGGCATCGACCCGGCGTCGGTGACCACCCCGGCGACCCGGCCGTCGCGCTCCTCGATCCCGGTCACCCGGACGCCGGTGCGGATCTCGATGCCGAGGCCGCGCATCGCCGTGGCGACCAGGGCGGCCATGTCCGGGTCGACGGTGGACATCGGCTGTTCGCCCTGCTCCACCAGGGTGACCGAAAGTCCTCGCTGGACCAGCGCCTCGGCCATCTCCACCCCGATGTAGCCGCCGCCGACCACCACCGCCCGGCGTGGCTTCGGCTCGGCGTCCAGCCAGTCGCGCACCGCCGCGCCGTCGTCGAGGGTCTGCACCCCGAAGACGCCGCCCACGTCGTCGCGGGCCCAGTCGGGCTTCGTCGGCACCGCGCCGGTGGCGTACACCAGGGTGTCGAACCGCTCGCGGACCTCGCCGCCGCGGTCCAGGTCGCGGGCGACGACCTCGCGGCGGTCCAGGTCGATGCCGGTGACCTCGGTGCGGGTCCGCACGTCGATCTGGTGCTCCTCGCGGAACGTGGCCGGGGACCGGACGATCAGGTCGTCGCGTTCCTCGACCGTCCCGCTGATCCAGTACGGGATGCCGCACGCCGAGTACGACGTGAAGTGCCCCCGCTCGAACGCGAGGATCTCCAGGTCGTCGCGGCCGCGACGGCGGCGGGCCTGGGAGGCCGCCGCCATGCCCGCTGCGTCCCCGCCGATGACGATCAGCCGTTGTGCCACGGTGACCAGTCTCCCACGCAGGGCTCAGCCGCGGGTCTGTCGCGCCACGTCCGCCACCACGTCCGCCAGCCGGCCGGTCCGCTCGAAGACGGCCCGCTGCCGGGCGGCGCCGCTGCCGTGCCGGCGCAGCCCGCCCAGCAGGTCGGTCACCTCGGCCAGGTCGCCGTGGCTCTCCAGCGCGGGGCGCACCCGCTCGACCAGGGCGTCCAGCAGCGCCCAGGCCGGGCGCAGCTCGCCGGTGGTGAGGTCGACGCCCTCGCCCTCCAGCCCGTCGTGCGCGGCCCGCCAGTGGGCGGCGACCAGCAGGTGGTGGTCGGTGTTGACCGCGGGGCGGCCCTCGGCGATGTCCGTCATCGCGGTCGCCACCATCGCCCGGACCATGGCCGCGACCAGCACCGCGTCGTCCACCGACGGGCAGACGTCACCGATGCGGATCTCCACCGTCGGGTACTTCGCCGACAGCCGGGCGTACCAGTAGAGCATCCCCTCGTCGAGCATCACGCCGCTGGCGATGAGCTGCCGGATCAGCCGCTGGTAGTGCTCGTGCGACGCCAGGAACGGGGTGGGGGCGACCGACGGCCAGTGCTCCCACTCCACCGAGCGCCAGCTCGCGTAGCCGGTGTCCTCGCCCCGGGCGAACGGGGAGTTGGTGGTCACCGCGTGCAGCACGGGCAGCCAGGGGCGGACGTGGTTGAGCACCTGGACGCCGGTCTCCGGGTCGGGAACGCCGACGTGCACGTGCATGCCGTTGTTGCCGGGGCCCGGGACCAGCAGCCGGAACCGCTCGATCATCTGGTCGAAGCGGGGCTTGTCGACCACCGGCGGGACCGGGCCGTCGACCGGGCCGGTGCCGATGGCGAGCAGCCGTACGCCGGCCCGCTCGGCGGCGTCGGCGAGCGCGGCCCGCAGCACGCCGAGGGAGTGGCGGATCGACCGGAGTTCCAGCCCGGGCGGGCTGCCGATCTCGATCTGGCTGGTCTGGAACTCCCGCTCCACCTGGCCGCGCAGTTCCGCCGGCACCTGCTCCATCACCAGGTCGACGGCGGGCACCGCGGCACCGGTGTGCGGATCGACGAGCAGGAACTCCTCCTCGACGCCCACCGTGAGCAGGTCGGTGCCGTTCGGGGCCGCCGGGCTCGCCTCCGCCACCTGGCTGGTCATCGCCACCACCGTCCGTTCGCCCTGGTCACGGTCCGTCCGCGCCGGTCGGGGCTCTGGTTACCCAGGGTGGCGGCGGCGGAAAACGCCGGACCGGCGCGTCGGGGCGGCGTGGCACCGATCCCACCGGTGGAGTGGACGGCGGACCGTAGGCTGATCGCGTGCCGGGTCTGCTGGTGGCGGTGACGGGTCTGTGGGCGTACGCGCTCACCGAGCTGACGCTGCTCGGGCAGCGTCCGGCGGAGCTCCTCGCCGGCGCGGCGGTGGTGGCCGCGCTGCTGCTCGCGACGCTGCTGGCGGCGCGTCCCCGCCGGGTGGGCGGCCCGGCCCGGGGTGGCCGGCGGGCGGTGGGCCTGCGGGAGCGGGCCCGGCGCCGGCGGGTGCCGCGCCAGGTCGATCCGGACGCGGCCGGCCGGCCCCGTCCCCGGGCCCCGGGGTGGCGTCCCTCGGCCGGGTGGCGTCCGGTCGCGGGCTGATCCCGCGCGTCGCCGCCCGGCCGATTCCGTCGTCATCCGTCCCACCGGCCCCGGCCGGGGGACATCCGGGATCGGACCGAGGGGTCACCTGATGCTCGCCTTCTCACCCGTGCACGACGCGGTGGCTGCCGCCGGCGCCGCCGTCACCTGGCTCTCCGACGCGCTCGCGCCGCTGACCGGCGGGACGGCCACCGCCGCCGCCATCGTCCTGTTCACCATCGCCGTCCGGCTGCTGATCTCGCCGCTCACCCTGGCGCAGGTCCGGGGGGAGCGGCGCCGCGCGGCGCTCGCCCCCGAGGTCCGCCAGCTTCAGCAGCGGTACGCCGACGACCCGGCGCGGTTGCAGTCCGAGCTGTTCGGGCTCTACCGGAAGGCCGGCGCCAGTCCGGTCGCCGGCTGCCTGCCGGCGCTGCTCCAGGCGCCCTTCTTCCTGGTCATGTACCGGCTCTTCGCCACCGGTGAGGGCGGCGGCGGGCTGCTCGACGAGCGGCTGGGCGGGGTGCCGCTGGGCTGGCACCTGGGCGACGGGCTCTCCGGCCCGGTGGTGCTGGTCTTCGGCCTGCTGCTGGCGGTGCTGACCGGCCTGGCCTGGTTCTCCTCCCGGCGGGCGAAGCGCGCCGCGGCGTCGACGGGCACGGTGGCCGGTACGCCGATCGAGGGACCGGGCGCGGCCACGCTGGGCCGGCTGATCCCGCTCCTGCCGTACGTGACCGTGCTGGTGGCGCTGGTGGTGCCGCTGGCGGCGGTGATCTATCTGGTGACCACCACGGCGTGGACGGCGCTGGAGCAGGTGGCGCTGCGCCGGCCGCAGCGGGACTCCATCGACAAGCGTTGACATCTGTCCGGCCGGCGGCGTACAAATCGCTGTCAGAGAGCGCTCTCTCGAACCGTCCCCGCAGAGAGGCACCCCCGATGAACCCTGCCCCGGCGGCCTCCGCCGCCCCCCGCCCACCCCGATCGCGCCGTCGGCTCCCGCTGGCCGTCGCGCTGGCCGTCGCCACCACCGCACTGACCGGCGTGACCGTGACCGCGCAGGCCGCCGTCCCGCCGCCCCCGTCCGGCTGGAGCCTGATGTGGAGCGACGACTTCACCGGCTCCGCCGGCACCCTGCCGTCCTCGGCCAACTGGATCATCGACACCGGCACCAGCTACCCGGGCGGCCCGGCCAACTGGGGCACCGGCGAGATCCAGACGTACACCGCCAGCACCACCAACCTCGCCCACGACGGCGCCGGCAACCTGCGGATCACCCCGGTCCGCGACGGCGCCGGCCGGTGGACCTCGGCCCGGATCGAGACCGTCCGCACCGACTTCAAGCCGCCCGCCGGGGGAGTGCTCGCCATCGAGGGGCGGATCCAGATGCCCAACGTCACCGGTGCGCAGGCCGCCGGCTACTGGCCGGCGTTCTGGGCGCTCGGCTCGCCGTACCGGGGCAACTACCAGAACTGGCCCGGCGTCGGCGAGTTCGACGTGATGGAGAACGTCAACGGCCTGAACCAGGTCTGGGGCGTGCTGCACTGCGGGTACGCCCCGGGTGGCCCGTGCAACGAGTTCAGCGGCCTCGGCAACTCCCGGCCCTGCCCCGGCAGCACCTGCCAGTCCGCCTTCCACACCTACCGCTTCGAGTGGGACGCCTCGGTCGCCCCCCAGCAACTGCGCTGGTACGTCGACGGACAGCTGTTCCACACCGTCGGCCAGAACCAGGTCGGCGAGCCGTACTGGACCCAGATGACCGGCCACGCCGGCTACTTCCTGCTGCTCAACGTCGCGATGGGTGGCTCGTTCCCGAACGGGGTGGCCGGCTACGCCACGCCGACCGCCTCGACCGTCTCCGGCCGGTCGATGCTGGTCGACTACGTGGCGGTCTACCGGCGGGGCACGTCCACGCCGCCGCCGACCACCCCGCCGCCGTCCGGCGGCGTCGACGCGTACGGGACGATCCAGGCCGAGGCGTTCACCGCGCAGAACGGGGTGATCGTCGAGGCGTGCGCCGAGGGCGGGCAGAACATCGGCGCGGTGCGCAGCGGTGACTGGGTCCGCTACGACAACGTCGACTTCGGCGCGACCCCGCCCCGCGACTTCGTCGCCCGGGTGGCCTCCGGGGCGGCCGGCGGGGTGAGCGGGTTGGTCGAGGTGCGCCTGGACAGCCCGACCAGCGCGCCGATCGGCAGCTTCGCCATCGCCAACACCGGCGGCTGGCAGAGCTGGCGCTCGGTGCCCGGCAACGTCGCCGCGGCGACCGGGCGGCACACCGTCTACCTGACCTTCAGCAGCGGCCAGAGCGCCGACTTCGTCAACGTCAACTGGTTCACCTTCCGGCGCTGAGCGCGTCCGGGGCCCGCGTCGAGGCGACGCGGGCCCCGATCGATGGGTCGACCACTCTGGACAGAATCAGTTAACAGTCTTAATAATAAGCGCGCACGTCGACATCCATGGATCGATCGCAGTCCGGAGGGTCGCATGACGCGTTCCAGAACCCTGCTCCTCTCCCTGGTCGCCGCGCTGGTCGCGACCCTCGGCGCGGCGTGGGTCGCGCTGCCCGCGTACGCGGCCGGGGCGACCGCCAGCTTCGTCAAGACCTCCGACTGGGGCAGCGGCTGGGAGGGGAAGTACACGATCACCAACGGCGGCGGCAGCACCATCTCGGGCTGGACCGTCTCCTTCGACCTGCCCGTCGGGACCACCGTCGGCAGCTACTGGGACGCGCTGCTCACCAGCTCCGGCCAGCGGTACACCTTCACCAACCGGTCCTGGAACGGCACCGTCGCCCCGGGCGCCTCGGTGTCGTTCGGCTTCCTCGGGACCGGGACCGGTTCGCCGACCAACTGCCTGCTCAACGGGGCGCCCTGCGGTGGCGGCAGCACCCCGCCGAGCCCGACGCCGACCACCCCGACCCCGTCGCCCACCACCCCGGCACCGACCACCCCGCCGCCCACCACCACCCCGCCGCCGCCCACCGGCTCGCTGCCGAAGCACCTGCTCACCGGCTACTGGCACAACTTCGACAACCCCGCGGTCGAGCTGCGACTGCGCGACGTGCCCGCCGAGTACGACATCGTCGCCGTCGCCTTCGGCGAGGCCACCGCCACGCCCGGCGCGGTCGCGTTCGCCGTCGATCCCGGCCTGTCGGCCGCGCTGGGCGGCTACACCGACGCCGAGTTCACCACCGACGTGCAGACCCTGCGCTCGCGCGGCAAGAAGGTGATCCTCTCCGTCGGCGGGGAGGCCGGCCGGGTCGCGGTCAATGACGCCACCTCGGCCACCGCCTTCGCCGACACCGTCCACGGGCTGATCAAGCGGTACGGCTTCGACGGGGTCGACATCGACCTGGAGAACGGGCTCAACCCGACGTACATGGCGCAGGCGCTGCGCGCCCTGCGGGCGAAGGTCGGCGCCGGCCTGATCATCACGATGGCCCCGCAGACCATCGACATGCAGTCACCCACCACCGGCTACTTCAAGCTGGCGCTGGACATCCGGGACATCCTCACCGTGGTCAACACCCAGTTCTACAACTCGGGGGCGATGCTCGGCTGCGACCAGAACGCCGCGTACTCCCAGGGGACGGTGAACTTCATCGTCGCGCTGGCCTGCATCCAACTGGAGGCGGGACTCCGTCCCGACCAGGTCGGCCTGGGCCTGCCCGCCGGGCCGGGCGCCGCCGGCGGTGGCATCGTCGCGCCGAGCGTGGTCAACGCGGCCCTGGACTGCCTGGCCCGCGGCACCAACTGCGGCAGCTTTCGGCCGCCGCGCACCTACCCGGGCATCCGGGGCGCGATGACCTGGTCGGTGAACTGGGACGTCAGCAACGGCAACGGTTTCGCCCGCACCGTCAAGCCGCACCTGGCCACCCTGCCCTGACGGGCGTGGCCGGCCCCCCCTCCCCCGGGCCCGCCACCCCCCCCCACCCCGCCCCCCCCCCGCCCGGCCTCC
>NZ_JAGPYL010000131.1:0-17656 GCF_018070095.1 Micromonospora sp. U56 | reverse complement strand
GCATCGAGGTGTGCTGATCAGAATGGGCGGCAGAGCCAGTCAGGCCCCGGCGCGAGGGCATCGACGGTGGACACCGCCGTCGGGAGTCGCCGGTGTCCGTAGCGAGTGGAGGCGTCCGCGGGGCGCCGGCCGCCGCGCAGTGTCCGCGTACCCGGACACGAGCGCGGCCACCCACCTGGCCTTTCGCCCCCGGCGCCGGCTGAGCACGGCGCGGCGGGGCATCCGAAGTGGAGCTCGCATGCACCGACCCACCGCCCTCGGCGGCGCGCTCACCGCGCTCGCCACCGCCGCGGCCGGCGTTCTCGTCGCCGCCGCCGTCAGCACCACCCCGGCCGCCGCCGCCGTCGGCGGCACCGGCACCGGCTACCTGCACACCAGCGGCAACAAGATCGTCGACAGCACCGGCGCCACGGTCCGGCTCACCGGCATCAACTGGTTCGGCATGGAGACGGACAACAAGACGTTCCACGGGCTCTGGTCGAGCAACCCGTGGCGCGGTCAGCTCGACAAGATGGCCAGCCTCGGCTACAACACGCTGCGCATCCCCTACTCCAACGACGCGCTGAAGCCGGGGGCGACCGCCAGCGGGATCAACGACTTCGTCAACCCCGACCTGGTCGGGCTCTCCCCGTTGCAGATCCTCGACAAGGTGATCGACTACGCCGGCGGCAAGGGGATGCGGGTCATCCTGGACCGGCACCGGCCGACCGCGGCCGGGCAGTCGCCGCTCTGGTACACCTCGACGGTCTCCGAGGCGACCTGGATCAACGACTGGAAGATGCTCGCCCAGCGGTACGCGGGCAACCCGACCGTGATCGGCGCGGACCTGCACAACGAGCCGCACGCCGAGGGCACCAACCCGGCCGCCACCGGCGCCTGCTGGGGCTGCGGGGACACCGCGCGGGACTGGCGGCTGGCGGCCGAGCGGGCCGGCAACGCCATCCTCGGGGTGCAACCGAACTGGCTGATCTTCGTGGAGGGGGTGAGCTGCCCCAGCGGCGGCCTGTCGAACGTCTGGGACGGCGACACCAGCAACGACGAGGACTGCGGCTGGTGGGGCGGCAACCTCACGAAGGCCAAGGACTTCCCGGTCCGGCTCAACGTGGCGAACCGGCTGGTCTACTCACCGCACGAGTACGCCACGTCGGTCTACCGCCAGACCTGGTTCGACGCCCCCGACTACCCGGCGAACATGCCGGCGATCTGGGACAAGTACTGGGGTTACCTGCACAAGCAGAACATCGCGCCGATCATGATGGGCGAGTTCGGCAGCACCCTCGCGGACCCGAAGGACAAGGTCTGGCTGGAGAACCTGATGGCCTACACCGGCACCGGCGTCAACGGGATGTCCTTCACCTACTGGTCCTGGAACCCGAACTCCGGGGACACCGGCGGCATCGCGCTGGACGACTGGACGAACATCAACACCACCAAGCAGGCCATCCTCCAGCCGTACCTGATCCCGCCGGTGGGCGGTGGCCCGTCGCCGACGCCGACCACCCCGGGCCCGACGCCGACCACCCCGGCGCCGACCGGCGGCTGCACCGCCGGCTACCAGCAGGTCAACGCCTGGCAGGGCGGCTTCCAGGGCGAGCTGACGGTGACGAACACCGGCACCGCCGCGGTCAACCCGTGGTCGGTGACCTGGGCCTGGCCGTCCGGGGTCAGCCTGGCCAGCGGCTGGAACGCCACGGTCACCCAGTCCGGCACGACGGTCACCGCCGCCGCACCCGACTGGTCGCGGTCCCTCGCGGCCGGGGCGTCGGTGACGATCGGCTTCACCGCCAACGGCGCGGCGTCCGCGCCGGGCACGGTCAAGCTCAACGGCACCGCCTGCTGACCGCCCCCGACACGGCGACGGCCGGGGCCTCCACGGGAAGGTCCCGGCCGTCGGCGGTGGCGTCAGTGCGCGGCGCAGCCGGTCGCCGGCGCGGGCGCCGCGGCCGGCGCGCCGACCGCGGGCAGCCCGAGCAGCACCCCGGGGGTACGCGGGGAGCGGCCCGCCTCGGCGGCGTCACCGGCCCGGGTACGCCGGTGCGACAGCGGCTCGTCGTCGGCGTTGAGGTGGTGCGGGGCCGCGTACGTCACGGTGGTGTGCACGATGTCGCCGGGGCGGATCGACCCGGCGTACGAGCCGGCGTCGAAGTGGACCAGCCGCCCGTCGCGGGCGCGGCCCGACATCCGGCCGGTGCGCTCGTCCTTGCGCCCCTCGCCGACGGCGACCAGCACCTCGACGGTCTCCCCCACCAGGCGCTTGTTCTCCGCCCAGGTGATCTCCTCCACGCAGGCGATCAGCCGCTCGTAGCGCTCCTGCACGACCTGCTTGGGCAGCTGGCCGTCCATGGTGGCCGCGGGCGTGCCAGGGCGCTTGGAGTACTGGAAGGTGAACGCCGAGGAGAACCGGGCCTCGCGGACCACGTCCAGGGTGCGCTGGAAGTCGGCCTCGGTCTCGCCGGGGAAGCCGACGATGATGTCGGTGGTGATCGCCGCGTCCGGCATCGCCGCCCGGACCTTCTCGATGATCCCCAGGTACTTCTCCGACCGGTACGAGCGGCGCATGGCGCGCAGCACGTCGTCGGAGCCGGACTGCAACGGCATGTGCAGCGAGTGGCAGACGTTCGGCGTCTCGGCCATCGCGGCGATCACGTCGTCGGTGAAGTCCTTCGGGTGCGGGCTGGTGAACCGGACCCGCTCCAGGCCGTCGATGTCACCGCAGGCGCGCAGCAGCTTGCCGAACGCGTACCGGTCGCCGAACTCGACGCCGTAGGAGTTGACGTTCTGCCCCAGCAGGGTCACCTCCAGCACGCCCTCGTCGACCAGGGCGCGCACCTCGGAGAGGATGTCGCCGGGGCGGCGGTCCTTCTCCTTGCCGCGCAGGGAGGGCACGATGCAGAACGTGCAGGTGTTGTTGCAGCCCACCGAGATCGACACCCAGCCGGCGTACGTCGACTCGCGCCGGGTGGGCAGCGTGGAGGGGAAGACGTCGAGGGATTCGAGGATCTCCACCTCGGCGGCGGTGTTGTGCCGGGCCCGCTCCAGCAGCACCGGCAGCGAGCCGATGTTGTGCGTGCCGAAGACGACGTCGACCCAGGGCGCCTTGCGGACGATGTCGCCGCGGTCCTTCTGGGCCAGGCAGCCGCCGACGGCGATCTGCATGCCGGGGTGCTTGTCCTTCACGGGGCGCAGATGACCCAGGTTGCCGTAGAGCCGGTTGTCGGCGTTCTCCCGGACGGCGCAGGTGTTGAACACCACCACGTCCGGGTTGTCGTCGGCTTCGGGCGCGCGCACGTAGCCGGCCTGCTCCAGCAGGCCGGAGATGCGCTCGGAGTCGTGCACGTTCATCTGGCAGCCGTACGTCACGACGTTGTAGGTCCTAGCCACCCTCTCGGCGCCCCTTTCCTCGACCTCCAAGGGTAACCGGGCCGGCCGGCGGCTCCCAGGCCGGGCGAAGGCCGGAAGCCGGAGGCGGGCAGGGGCCGACGGGAGATCAGAACGGGTGCGGATCGATCATCCGGGGAACAAGCCGCCCCTTCCGCAACGCCTGCACGGTCGGGTGGTCGGCGGCGACCACCTCGGCCAGCAGGTCCAACGGTAGGAGGTCACCCGGCGAGGGAGCCTTCCCCTCGTGGCCCTGACCGACCAGAGCCACGTTGGCCTGGCACCGCAGCGTGTCGGGATGGTGCGGCCCGGAGGTCGCCGACCACCGGGCGGCAGCCTGCCGGAGTTGCTGGCTGGCCTGGTCGCGCTGGCCTTCCTCGGCGAGGAGGATCGCGAGGTTCTCCTCTGCGGCGAGGGTGTGCGGGTGCTCCGGGCCGAGCACCTCCTGCAGTGCCGAGGCCGAACGCGCGGCCGCCTTACGGGCCTCCGCAGCCCGGCCGGCGCTCCGCTCCGCCACCGCGACGTTGCTCAGCGCGGCCAGGGTGTGCGGGTGGCGGGGGCCGAGGCTCGACTCGTACGCCTGGGCGACCGCCGCGGCCTCGGCGGCGCCACGACCGGTCTCGCCCAGGGCGAGCAGGTTGGCCGCACGTCCCGCCCGGCAGATCAGGGTCTCCGGGTTGTCCGGCCCGAACTGCTCGTCGAGGATCCGGTAGGCCGTGTCCAGCAGCGGTGCCGCCTCGCCGACCAAGCCGGCGACACGCAGTGACACACCGAGGCTGACCTGGGTGTTCAAGGTGAGCACGGCCTCGCTGCCCAACTCGTGCTGCAAGGTGTCGTGAACGGTGCGCAGCAGTACGACCGACTTGTCGTACTCGCCGGCTTCGCGCAGATCTCGGCCCAGGTGGGCGGCCGTGTGCAGGGTGAACGGGTTGGCGGGTCCGTGCACCACCCGCCGCCGCTGATGCACCTCCTCGTCCCGCTGTCGGGCGGACCGGAAGTCGCCCAGCAGGCGGTAGGAGTGCGCGAGGTTGAGGGCCGCGTTGAGGGTCCGGGGGTGGTCTTCGCCCAGCACCTCCGCCCAGGCCGCGTAGGTGAGTTCGTCCCGTTCGATCGCCTCGGCGTAGCGCCCGAGCGCACGCAGATCGGCGGCGAGGCTCCCGGCGGTCATCAGGGTGTGCGGGTGCCGGTCACCGAGTAGGCCACGCTGCTCGCCGAGGACCCGCTCGTCCAGGGCCCGGGCCTCGGTGAAGCGGGCCAGGTCACGCAGGACGTTGGCGTGGTTGAAGCGCAGATGCAGCAACTGCCGGCGCAGCTTGGCGACCTCGTCGGGCCCGTAGATCCGGCTCAGCCGCGCCGACCAGACCCCCTCCACCCACTGGCTGAACTCCTCCGCCCGGGCGAGTTCGCCCTGGCGCCAGAGGTAGCGCACGCGGTCGATCAGCAACTGCCGCACCGACTCCTCCCTGCAGTTGACCGCGCCCGACACCTCCAGGTGCGGCCACAGCATGTCGAACCTGGCCCAGGTCTCCGGGTCGTCGACCTCGCCCCTGGGGCGGGAGGCGGCCAGCACCAGATGGACCTGGTGCCGGGCGCCGGCCGCCTCCTCGGCAGTCATCCCGTCACGGACAGCCGCCTGGAGCAGCCGGTGCACCAGGACCCGACCCCCCGGCACGTCGATCCTGATCAGCGCCAGCCGGTTGATCTGCTGGACCAGCGCGCCGCGCACCAGCCGTTCGGAGACGGCGGGGTCGAACGGCGCGAGCGCGTCGGCCATCTCGTCGCTGTAGAGCATATCGAGGGCGATCTCCGGGGCGAGCACCGAGCAGAGCTGCAGCAACCGGTACGCGGCGGGCGCCCGCTCGCGCAGCCGGTGCAGGGAGAGGTCCCAGATGGTCTCGGCGGACAGCGCGCTCGACGCGTGCCGCTCGATCGCCCGTAGGTACTCGGGGACCGAGGTACCCGTCTCGGCCAGCCACGCCCCGGCGACGGACACGGCCACCGCCAGGTCGCCGAGCGCCTCGGCGACCCGGTCCGCCTCCTCCTCGGTCATCGAGGGCACCCGGCGTACCAGGTGCGCCACGCTCTCGGCGCGGGCGAACACGTCCACTTGGAGCGGGTAGGCCCGGTCACCCCACGCCGGGTTGCGGGAGGTCAGCAGAACGTGGCCGGTGCCCTGGGGCAGGAGCCGCGCCACCTGATCAGCTTCCTCCGCGTCGTCGAACACCAGCAGCCACCGCTCGTACGGCTGACCACGGCCGAGCGCCTGCTGCACGGCGAGTACGTCTTCGGACATTGTCGGAGCGCCCCCGACACCCAACCGGTCGGCCAGCTCGGCGAGGGACACCTCCCGGGATCGGGACTGGGCCGCCTCCACCCACCAGACCACGTCGTAGGCGGACCTGAACCGGTGCACGTACTCGATGGCGAGCTGAGTCTTGCCGACCCCGGGCATGCCTTGCAGCACGACCGGCAGCATCGCAGCGCTGGTACCGCTCTGCAGGCGCCGGCGCAGGTCAGCAAGATCACCCTCTCGTCCGGTGAAGCGGGCGTTGCGGTTGGGCGCGTTGAAGATCACGGGTTCGGTGCCGGGAAAACGGACACCCCCGGCGGGTGGCCCGTCGGTGATCAGCGGCACCGGACGGCCCACCAGACGCAGCAGCCGTTCCGCCGCCCTCGCCGGGGTGACGTTGACCAGGTGGGTGGAGGCCAGGATCGGAAACTCGGCCAGCGGCCGCAGGTCGCCGACATACACCGCGAGCGGGCTGGAATTGGCGGCGGGGTCGCGCGGCGGCAGCGCCCGCGCCGGGATGGCCAGATAGGCGGAGGAGGCTACCGTCAGCGTCCGGGCGGGGGGGCCAGCGGACGACGGACCGTCGACGACGCGGACCCCGGCCGAGGCCAGTACCCGCTCGATCCACTCCGCCCAGACCGCGTCCTCCGGGGCGTAGCGGAGGACGATCTGGTCGTCGGGCAGCTCGAAGCGGCGCCGGAAGCGGGCCTTCTCCCGCTCACGCACCGACTCCTCCATCGGTGGGAACTCGGTGACCGCTCCCTCGGTGAGCACCCCGGTCAGGGTCTCGAACGCGGCCAGCAGGGAGGTCGGCGAACCCGAGGCGTCCCCGAAGGTGGCCAGCGTCTCCTCGTACGCGTAGAACGGCCGGTACGGCACCTCTACCGCAGCCCAGTACCGGCGTCGCTCGCTCTCGGTGAGCCCGGACGGCAGGTCGGTGAAACGGCGCATGGCCAGTGCCCGGCCCGCCTCGGCCTTCTCCTTCTCCCCCTGGTCCACCCGCATCGGCACCGGAAGCACCCGGATCTCGCGCCGGCCACGCTGGTTCCGTACCGCCTGGGCGACCCGAGCGGCTCCGTCGATGCCCTGGTCACTGAGAGTGAAGCAATCCACCAGGGTGTCCGGCAGGTGCAGGGTGCAGATGTCCGCCACGTCACTCAGGCCCGTCCGGCTGTCGATGAGGACGTAGTCGTAGTGCCGCTTCATGTCCGCCCGCAGCGCCTCGAAGAACCGTTCGCCGCCGAGTCGGCTGTAGAAGGTGTCCCAGTCCAGTGCCCGCACCGACACCGCGTAGTCGGGGTTCTGCCGCCCGGCAGCGAGGAAGTCCAGACCCCCGCCGCCTGGGAAGTCCCAACGGAGCGAGAACGCGTACCGGCCGACCCGGGCGTACTGCTCCACCCAGTCCTCCGGCCGGTCGGCGACCCTGGTGGTCTCCGTCTCGTACTCGCGGATCAGGTCGATGACCCCGCCGGTGCCGCGCAACGCCTCCACGTCGAGGAACGGGTGGAAGAACCGGTGCAGCCCGGGGGACTCCAGGTCCCAGTCGGCGACGAGCACCCGCTTGCCGTTGGCGGCCAGGATCCACGCGACGTTGGCCAGCGCCATCGTCCGTCCCGTACCGCCCTTGAACGAATAGAACGTGACGACCTGACCTTCGCGCTCATTGCTCATCGGTCTTCTCCGTGGGCTCGAAGCGGTGCGGGACTGTCGTGCGGAGACTGGGCGGCCGGCTCGGGCCGGCGGGCGGGAACACCGGGCCGTTCTTCAGGTACTGCCGACGAGCCTCGGTGACCAACGTGGGCATCAGGTCCGTGAACTCGGCTACCCGACCCACCCAACGGACCCGTGGTACGCCCGCGTCCTGCAGCAGGGTGAGCGCCCGCCGGGCCAGATCCGCCCCGCGCGGCCCGTCCCGCGGGTCGTCGGCGTCAGTGACCACCACCGGGACCACCCACGGTGGAAACGCCCGCGCCGCGGCGGCGAGGTCGGTCGCTCCGTTCGGCAGCTCGGTGACCCACGGGTCGACCAGCACCACGACCGGCCGGCTGTCCAGCAGTTCCTCAGCGTCGGCGAAGTCGGTGGTGCGGGCGGGTAGTCCGAGCCGCTCCGCCGTGCTGGCGGCATACTCGGCCACCGGCAGCTCCTGCCGGTCGCCGAACGGACGCCAGAGCCGGCTGAGGGTGCCGTAGCCGGCGGCGTCCCGACCTTCCGGCAGCCCGTGCCGGGTGGGCGCGAGGACCGCCACGACGAAGGCCGGGTCGGTGGCCGGCTCCCTGGTTACCTCCTCCAGACCCGGCACCCGGGAGGGGCCGAGCGGTTGCCGCTCGGTGGCGTCCACGATCCGCTGAGCGAGCCGGCGGAGCACGGCGAGGTATTCGGCGCGGTACGGGGCGAGCATGCAGAGGGCGCGCAGCCCGTTCTCGGCGTAGCCGGGAACGTCCTGTCCCAGGTCAAGAGCGGCGTCGAGCTCAGGGCGGCTCTCCCAGGACGGGAACGGGATCCACAGGACCGGCAGCAGGTGGGCGGCGGACCGGACCGCGCCGGCGGCGGCGAGCCGGGCCCGGAAGGACTCCTGCTCCCTCATCGCCCAGGGGCGGTTGAAGTAGCCCGGCGAGTAGAGCGGCACGAACACCTCGGCGCTGCCGAGCGCCCCAGCCAGCGCCGTCTTCCAGTCCGCGCCCTGGGGAATGTGCTGGTCGAAAAAACCGATCCGCATGCCGCTTGCCGGCTGGGCCTGCCGGGCCACCTCCTCCGAGAGATCGGTGAACAACTGGCCGACCCACACGTCCGTGTCGGTCCGCGCGCTGGGCGCCGGGGCCGAATGGGCGTAGCTGAGGAAGAAGTACGTGCCGCGGGCCGACGCCTTCTCCGCTGCGGTGAGCGGTGTCATGCCGCCTCCTCGGTGAAGAGCTTGCGTAGCTCGTCGACGCCGGCGGGTACCAGTGGGTGGACCCAATAGGACCGGTGGATGGCGACCACCTGCTGGGCGAGTCGCCAGACGACCGCCCGGTACGCGTTCTCCATCTGCATGGTCAACAAGCCGTAGACCCCCTCCCGCTCGTACTGCAACGGGATGTCGGGATCTGGAATCGCCGCGGGCGAGAACCGCTGGATGTCGCGGATCATCCGGGGTAACTCGGCGTGCGCCGTGGGGGACCAGGTGATCGGCACGATCGCCGTCTCGTACGCGGAGACACCGTGGCGCCGTGGCTCCACCCGCCGCTGCGCGAAGGCGTGCCATTCCATTGCGCACCAGGTGCTGCTGATGAAAGAGCTGGAAACCAGCGGGATGAACACCTGGCAGGTGCCGGCGGCGTGCAGCAGCTCGGGGGTCCACCGCTCGCCCCCGCCGAGCGAGCTGTCCATGAACCCGGGATCAACACCGGTCGGCAGCCCGACCAGCTCGCTCACGTGGGTGGAAAGATCGTCGAAGAACCGGCGGACGTACTGGTGGGGATGGCTTACGGCCCGTCGGACGGTCGCGCGCGAATAACTCAGGAAGAACAGCGGGCTGCTCGTCTCGGCGACCGTTACCGCTCCGCTCACCGTCGTTCCTCCGCCGTCCGGAAAGCGACCGGGACATCAGCGTAAGACGCCAGTCAATGCCGTGGACTGATCCGGTTGCCAACGAACCACTGTACGGCCAAGTCCACTGTGGCGGGTATCGGCAACAGACGGGCGGTGGCCCGGGCGACAGTCCCACGGCGGACGAAGGGTTGCCCGTCGAGGCGGGCACCGAGGGCGGGAAAGTCGCCGTCGTCCAGGTCGGGTGCGCGGAATTCCAGTCGCACCCGCCGCCCGTCGATCTGCTGGTAGCAGCGGTACGACTGCTGCGGAGGCGGCGCCGGGAGGCGGTATTCAGCGAGATGCAGGGCGGTGCACGCCTCGTACCCGACGCCGAGCAGCAGGGTGAGGCCGCCAATGTCGTACATCCGACCGAGCGGCGACCGCTCTCCCAGATGGCAGCGCAGGTCGTGGTCGGCGGTCAGGGCCGCCGCGCGCCGGCCGACCGCGGCGAAGGAGGTCTGCGGGTGGTCGCTACGGAACGCCCCCGGCAGGCGACGGACATGCTCGGCGAAGGCGCCCATCCCCTGCGCCGGGGTCCGGACCCGGTCCCAGCCGGGCAGCGTCGCCTCGTGCCGGCGCCGCTGCTCCGGCGTCATCCCCCGGGTGGCCGCGTGCCAGGCGCGCGACGTGGTCGAGTTGCCCGAGGTGTGCGTCGGTACGACGAGCGTGCCGCCGGGGCCGAGCACCGCCTGGATGGCCTCGGCCAACGTCGCCGCGCCCGCCCGCGCCAAGCCGAGCCGCCGCAGCGAGCAGTGCACCAGAACATCCTGACCGGCGGAAAGGCCGAGCGCCCGCAGTTGGGCGGCGAGCTGTTCCGGCCCGGTCGGGGCGGGCGCCCCGGTCGAGGGCTCCGCGTTGCCGACGGCGACGCCTGTCGTCAGGTCTGTGGGACGGGCCGTCCCCACCTCAGATTGACGAGCTGAAGGTGGTGATCGGCACGGTGTTCTCGGCGGGGATGTCGTCGCCGGAGGGGAGGGGAGCCAGGACCGCCTCGACCGCGTCGGCCTGCTCGCTTGCGATCCGACCGAGCGGAGTGTTCAAGATCCGCTCGATCGCCTCGCCGCGCGGGTCGGCGGGTGGTGCGAGAATTTGTTCCACTATGCGTCTCCGGGCCCCGCAGGCCAGCCACGGGAGGTGCGATGGGTGGCCCGAGGGCCCTGATGCGCCACCAGAATAGGCAACACCCGCCAAGATGTCATCGTCGGTCAAGGACCCGCGAACCGAGGGAGTGCCGATGTGCCGCAGCATCAAGACCCTGCGTGAGCCGTACGTGCCGGAGGTGACGCCGGCCGACATCGAGGCGGCGGCGTTGCAGTACGTCCGCAAGATCTCCGGCTTCCGCGCCCCGGCCGCGCACAACGCCGAGGCGTTCGACGAGGCGGTGCGCGCGGTGGCCGCCGCCACGGCGACCCTGCTCGACCAGTTGCAGGTCCGCGGCTCCCGCCCGGCGCAGGCCGGCTGAGCGGGGGCCGGGCCCGGCCGGCGCGGCGGCCCCGGCGGGGTCAGGCGGCGGCGAGGGCTGGGTTGATCGAGTCGGGTGCCCAGCGCGAGCGGTGGCACCGGGACCAGCCCCGGCAGCCGGGGTGGGCCAGCGTGCAGAGCCGCTGGTTGCTGAGCACCTCGCCGTCGTCGGTCTCGGTCACGTCGAAGTGCACCGGGCGGATCGTGCCGTCCGGCGCAACCAGCAGGTGCCGGCCGGCGTCGAGGGTGTCGTCGGTCAGCAGGCAGTTGCGGTCCAGCAGCCGGGCCAGCGCGGCGATGCTGGTGCGCTCGTTGAGCCGCTCGGGCACCCCGTAGCAGTCCACCACCGTGCCGAACTCCCCCGGCGCCTCCCACACGTCGCAGATCACCGCGTACGTGGGCAGCCGGGCCGGGTCGGCGACGGCGAGGGGCATCACCACCCGACCGAGCGCCTCGGCCAGCGCGGGGTACACCTCCACCGGTGCCGCCCCGGCGATTCTCCAGTTCCACAGCTCGGTCATGCCGCCTCCTCGCTGCGTTCGTCCCACCGGCCTCCGGATCGGGCCTTACTGACGATGGTGGGGTGCATTTGACCTCAGCCGGGGGCAAGTTACCGGTCTGTGACCATTACGGGCAAAATTTCCTCGGGCGCCGTTGCACCGAGTAGCGGGAAGGTGACAGTTTATCGGGTATGGTGCCCGATCCGGGCGACCGGGGCCGGCGGGTTCGTGTCGGGTTCGCGCCGCCGCGGCTCCGCTGCGGGCAGCCGGCGGGCGGACCGGCGGGCGGCGTCAGCGGAGCACGAGGCGGTGCTCGCCGGCGGGCAGCAGCTCGCCGACGACGGTGCCACCGGGGACCTCGCCGGCGACCAGCAGCCCGCCGGAGGTCTGCGCGTCGGCGAGCAGCAGCCGGTCCGCCTCGTCGGTGGACCCGAAGTCGGTCCACGGGGTCACCCAGTCCAGGTTGCGCCGGGTGCCGCCGCTGACGTACCCGTCCCGGACGGCCTCCCGTGCGCCCGGCAGGTACGGCACCCGGGCGGTGTCGATCGCGATCGTGAGGCGGCTGGCCCGGGCCAGCTTCGCGGCGTGCCCGAGCAGGCCGAAGCCGGTGACGTCGGTGCCGCAGCGGATGCCGGCCGCGACCGCCGCGCGGGCGGCGTCGGAGTTGAGCGCGACCATCGAGGCGACCGCCTCGGCGAACCGCTCGCCGGTCCGCTTGTGCCGGGTGTTGAGCACCCCGACGCCGAGCGACTTGGTCAGCGACAGCGGCAGGCCGGCCCGGCCGGCGTCCAGGGTGATCAGCTCCTCGGGGCGGACCACGCCGGTGACGGCCAGGCCGTACTTGGGGCCGTCGTCGTCGACGCTGTGCCCGCCGGCGAGGTGGCAGCCGGCCTCCCGGGCCACGTCCTGCCCGCCACGCAGCACCTCGCGGGCCAGCTCCAGCGGAAGCACCTCACGCGGCCAGCAGAGCAGGTTCAGCGCGACCAGCGGGGTGCCACCCATGGCGTACACGTCGGAGAGCGCGTTGGCGGCGGCGATCCGGCCCCAGTCGTACGGGTCGTCGACCACCGGAGTGAAGAAGTCCGCGGTGCTGACCAGCCCGGTCCGCTCGTCCAGGCGGACCACCGCGGCGTCGTCGCCGTGGTCCAGCCCGACCAGCAGGTCGGCGGTGCCGGCGGCGGGGCCCAGCCCGGCCACCATCGCCTCCAGCTCGCCGGGCGGGATCTTGCAGGCGCAGCCGCCGCCACGGGCGTAATCGGTCAGGCGGACCCGGTCGGTCATCCCCACATGATCTCGGCGGAGCGCCGCCACCGCCACTCGGACTCCTCGCGACGGGGCGGAATTCGGACTCCTGGGCACGGCCGGCAGCGGTGTTACCGCTCCGTGACCAACCAGGTTGCGTTCCGCCACTTCACCCCGCCTACAGTTGCCCAACCGGGGGTCGACCGACCCCGCTTCCGGGACAGACGACAGGGACGGTGTACGACGTGACGACGGGCGAACCGCTCATCGTGCTGGACGGGGTCAACAAGTACTTCGGCCCGCTGCACGTGTTGGACGATGTGTCGCTCTCCGTCGGCAGAGGCGAAGTGGTCGTGGTGATCGGCCCGTCCGGCTCCGGCAAGTCGACGCTCTGCCGGACGATCAACCGGCTGGAGCCGATCAACTCCGGCACCATCACCTTCGACGGGCAGCCGCTGCCCGCCGAGGGTCGGGCGCTGGCGAAGCTGCGCAGCGAGGTCGGCATGGTCTTCCAGTCATTCAACCTCTTCGCGCACAAGACGATCCTGGAGAACGTCACCATCGGCCCGATCAAGGTGCGCAGGGAGAAGCCGACCGTCGCCCGCGAGCGCGGCCTGGCCCTGCTGGACCGGGTCGGCATCGCCAACCAGGCCGACAAGTACCCCGCTCAGCTCTCCGGCGGCCAGCAGCAGCGCGCCGCGATCGCCCGCGCGCTGGCGATGCAGCCCAAGGCGATGCTCTTCGACGAGCCGACCAGCGCGCTCGACCCGGAGATGGTGGGCGAGGTGCTGGACGTGATGACCTCGCTGGCCCGCGACGGCATGACCATGGTCGTGGTCACCCACGAGATGGGCTTCGCCCGGCACGCCGCGAACCGGGTCATCTTCATGGCCGACGGCCAGCTCGTCGAGGACGCCCCGCCGGCCGAGTTCTTCGCGAACCCCCGCAGCGAGCGGGCCAGGGACTTCCTCTCCAAGATCCTCACGCACTAGGCGTCCGTACGTGGAGCACGCCGTCCTGCGGCGGGCTCCGTCCAAGAAGGAGATGAGTATGCGTATCAAGCGCGTAGCCGCGCTCGCGGCGGCCGCCACCCTGGCGCTCGGCATGGCCGCCTGCGGCGGCGATTCCGACGAGGGCACCGGCGCCGGCAGCAAGTCGTTCGCCGCCGGCAGCACCATGGAGAAGCTCAACAAGGCCCAGAAGATCAAGATCGGCACCAAGTTCGACCAGCCGGGCTTCGGTCAGAAGGGCCTGTCGGGCAAGCCGGAGGGCTTCGACGTCGAGATCGCCAAGATCATCGTCAAGGAGCTCGGCATCCCCGAGGACAAGATCGAGTACGTCGAGACGCCGTCGAAGGTCCGTGAGGACGTCATCGTCAACGGCACCGTCGACCTCGTCGCGGCGACGTACACGATCAACGACAAGCGCAAGGAGCGCATCGCCTTCGCGGGCCCGTACTACGAGGCCGGCCAGAACATCCTGGTCAAGAAGGACGACGCCACGATCACCGGCCCGGACTCCTTCAAGGACGGCACCAAGAAGGTCTGCTCGGTCACCGGCTCGACCCCGGCCGAGACGATCAAGCAGTACGTCAAGGACGTCGCCACCCAGCTGGTGCTCTTCGACACCTACGACAAGTGCCGGGACGCCCTCAACGGCGGCCAGGTCGACGCCGTCACCACGGACAACGTGATCCTGCTCGGCTACATCGCCAAGAACGAGGGTTCCTTCAAGCTCGCCGGCGACAACTTCACCAAGGAGCCGTACGGCATCGGGGTGAAGAAGGAGGACGCCGCGTTCCGTACCTTCATCAACGACACGCTGGAGAAGGCGTTCGCCGACGGCAGCTGGAAGAAGGCCTGGGACGACACCGCCGGCAAGTTCGGCGCGGAGCTGGGCACCGCCCCGACCGTCAACCGCTACTGATCTGATCCTTCGATCGCAGAGGGTGGGGAGGAACACCGACCCGTGAACGTGCTCATCGACAAGTTCGACGTCTTTGCGGGTGGTTTCTGGCTCACCCTCCAGATCTGCGTACTCGCCGCGATCGGCGCCCTGCTCCTGGGCGCCGTCGTGGCGGTACTCCGCATCTCCCCGGTGCCGCCGCTGCGCGCGGTCGGCACCGGGTATGTGAACGTCTTCCGGAACATGCCGCTGACCGTGGTGATGTTCTTCGCCGCCTTCGGCCTGCCGGCGCTCGGCTCCAACGCCGACTTCCTGCGCATCCCCGGCCTGGACGCGGTGTTCAGCCGGCTCGACACCGACCTGCCGTACTTCCGCTTCGCCCTGATCGCCCTGGTGCTCTACACCGCGGCCTTCGTCTGCGAGGCGCTGCGGTCCGGGGTGAACGCGGTGCCCGCCGGGCAGGCCGAGGCCGCGCGGTCGCTCGGCCTGACCTTCGGCCAGAACCTGCGGTACGTGGTGCTGCCGCAGTCCTGGAAAGCCTCGGTGGTGCCGCTCGGCTCGGTCATCATCGCGATGATCAAGAACTCGGCGCTGGCCGGCTTCTTCGGGGTCGTCGGCGATCTGTCGGCCACGGCCGACCAGCTCACCGGCGCCGAGGGCTACGCCTTCATCCCGGTCGCCATCGGCATCTCGATCGGCTACCTGATCATGACCGTGCCGCTCGGCGCCCTGCTGGACCGGATCGAGAAGCGACAGGCGGTGGCCCGATGAGTCAGCAGACCAGCGTCCTCTACGACGTCCCCGGCCCCCGCCAGCAGCGGATCACCCTGATCAGCAGCGTGATCGCCGGGATGGCCCTGCTCGTCGGGGCGTACTTCCTGATCTACCGGCCGCTGGACGAGAAGGGCCAGTTCTCGATGGAGCTGTGGGGGCCGCTGGTCGACCCCTCCAACGAGAACTTCTCCCTGGTCTGGGAGCGGATCGGCCTCGGCTTCAAGAACACCCTGATCGCGGCGGCGCTGGCCATCGTCGCGTCGCTGGTGATCGGGACCCTGCTGGCCGTGCTGCGGATCCAGCTCAAGAGTCTGACCCGGCGCCGCTTCACCGGGCTGGCGACGCCGGTGGCGTACCTGCTGCGCGGGCTGAGCCTGCTGCTCTCGGCGGTCACCCGGATCTGCGTCGAGGTGTTCCGCGGCCTGCCGGTGGTCATCACGATCTTCTTCGTGGCCCGCGGCTTCCCCGAGTTCGGCGCCACGTTCGACACGCTCTGGTACCTGGTGATCGGCCTGACCATCTACAACTCGGTGGTCATCGCGGAGATCCTCCGCTCCGGCATGGAGGGGCTGCCCGGCGGCCAGGCCGAGGCCGCCGCCGCGATCGGCCTCTCGCCGATGCAGGTCACCCGCATGATCCTGCTGCCGCAGTCGTTCCGGATCATGCTGCCGGCGCTGATCAGCCAGCTGGTCGTCGTGCTCAAGGACACCTCGCTGGGCTTCATCATCAGCTACGAGGAGACGCTCAACATCGGCAAGCAGATCATCGGCGTGCTGGGCAACCCGATCCAGGTCTACGTCGTGATCGCCGTGCTCTTCATCGTGGTCAACTACTCGCTGTCGAAGCTGGCGCAGTACCTCCAGCGCCGGCTCTCGCAGGGCCGCAAGACCGCCGGCACCCCGGCGCAGAACCCGCCGCCCGCGGCGCTCATGTCGCAGGCCGAGGGCGTCGGCGGCAACTGACCCGACGTACGACGAAGAGGGCCGGCCCACGCGGGCCGGCCCTCTTCGTCTGCGTACCGTCAGCGGGCGATCTCGGTGACCCGGGACTCGCGGACCACCGTCACCCGGATCTGACCCGGGTAGGTCAGCTCCTCCTCGATCTGCTTGGCCACGTCCCGGGCCAGGACCGCCGCGCCGATGTCGTCGACGTCCTCCGGCTTGACCATCACCCGGACCTCCCGGCCCGCCTGCATGGCGAAGACCTTCTCCACGCCGAGCTTGCCGGCCGCGATCTCCTCGATCCGCTCCAGCCGCTTGACGTACGCCTCCAGGCTCTCCCGCCGGGCGCCCGGCCGCCCGCCGGAGCAGGCATCGGAGGCCTGGGTGAGCACCGCCTCGATGGTCTGCGGCGGCACCTCGTTGTGGTGCGCCTCGATGGCGTGCACCACGTCCTCGCTCTCGCCGTACTTGCGGGCCAGGTCGGCGCCGATGATGGCGTGCGAGCCCTCCACCTCGTGGGTGAGCGCCTTGCCGATGTCGTGCAGGAACGCGCACCGCTTGATGGTGGGGATGTCCAACCGCAGCTCGGCGGCCATGATCCCGGCGATGTGCGCGGTCTCCACCAGGTGCTTGAGCACGTTCTGCCCGTACGACGTCCGGTAGCGCAGCCGGCCGAGCAGGGTGACCAGCTCCGGGTGGATCTCGGTGATGCCGACCTCGACCAGGGCGTCCTCGGCGGCCCGGTGGCAGAGCTCCTCGACCTCCTGGCGGGCCAGGTCGTGCACCTCCTCGATGCGGTGCGGGTGGATCCGGCCGTCGAGGACCAGCTTCTCCAGGGTGAGCCGGCCGACCTCCCGGCGTACCGGGTCGAAGCAGGACAGCAGCACCGCCTCGGGGGTGTCGTCGATGATCAGGTTGACCCCGGTGACCGACTCGAAGGCGCGGATGTTGCGCCCCTCCCGGCCGATGATCCGCCCCTTCATCTCGTCGCCGGGCAGGTGCAGGACGCTGACCACGCTCTCCGCGGTCTGCTCGCTGGCCACCCGCTGGATGGCGTCCACCACGATGTGCCGGGCGCGCTGCTCGGCGGTGGCGCGGGCATCGGACTCGATGTCCCGCACCAGCAGCGCGGCCTCCCGCTTGGCCTGGGTCTCGATCGCCTCGATCAGCTCCGCCCGCGCGGCGTCGGCGGTCAGCCCGGCGACCCGTTCCAACTCGCGGCGGCGCTGCTCCTCGGCGGCGGCCAGCTCGGTCTCCCGCTCCACCAGCCCGGCCTCCCGCCGCGCCAGCTCGGCGCTGGCCGCGGTGAGCTGCCGTTCCCGCTCGGCGAGGCGCTCGACCTCCTCGGTGTGCAGCCGCTCCCGCTCGTCCATCCGGGCGGCCCGGCGTTCCACCTCGGCGGCCTGCTCGCGGGTGGTGGCGGCGAGGACGGCCACCTCCCGCTCGCCGCTGCGCCGGGCGGCGGTCCGCAACTGCTCGGCGTCGGCCTCGGCCTGCCGGTGGGCCCGCTCCAGGATGGTGTCCGCCTCGGCGCGGGCGTCGTCGAGCACCCGGCGGGCCTCGGCCCGGGCCGCCGTCGCCTCCGCCTTCGCGGCGGC
>NZ_JAGPYL010000130.1:0-17736 GCF_018070095.1 Micromonospora sp. U56 | reverse complement strand
TCGATCAACAGACCCGACAGATGCGGCAGCAACCGCTCCACAAGCGAACACGCTGGTTATGATCAACGAAAGCGCCGAGCGGGCGACGGAACCGTCCACATCACAAGATCGGCGACAGAGCCAAGGTGCGTGACGGGCAGGTCGCGAACCGGCCGGTCTATGCCGCTATCGGGGTCACCCTCGACGGGGAGAAAGACGTCCTCGGCCTCTGGGCCGGCTCGGGTGGTGAGGGCGCCAAGTTCTGGATGAGTGTCCTGACCGACCTGCGTAACCGCGGTGTCAAGGACGTGTTCTTCGTGGTCTGCGACGGGCTCAAGGGTCTGCCCGAGGTAGTCGCGAACGTGTGGCCGCAGACCATCGTGCAGACCTGCATCATCCATCTGATCCGTAACACGTTCCGGCTGGCTTCGAAACGGGACTGGCCGGCGCTGCAACGCGACATCAAACCGATCTACACCGCCGTCAACGCCAACGCAGCCCGGGCTGCGTTCGACCATCTCGCCGAGACCTGGGGAACCCGCTACGGCGCGATCATCAGGCTCTGGGACAACGCCTGGGCGGAGTTCATCCCGTTCCTCGACTATGACCTGGAGATCCGCCGGGTGCTCTGCAGCACCAACGCGATCGAGTCGCTGAACGCCCGTTACCGGCGGGCGATCAAGGCCCGCGGTCACTTCCCCTCAGAGCAAGCCGCGTTGAAGTGCCTCTACCTGGTGACCAGATCACTGGACCCGACCGGGCAAGGGCGGGCACGATGGGCGATGCGGTGGAAGCCAGCCCTGAACGCGTTCTCGATCACCTTCGGCGACCGGTTCCCGGCCGCCGAAACCTACTAACCGAAGACGCCGGAAACACCTTTAGCGAGACAGACCCCGTCCCGAGGCTAAGCGATGCTTGCGAGCGGAAAGCTCAGGAACATCGGGCTGGTCACCGCCACCGGGTTCCGGTGGCGCGTACGTAGTTCCGCCACACGTACCGCCACGGGAGAACGGCGAGGATGACGACAACCAGGGAGCAACTGACCACGGTCTCGGTCGTGGCCGCGTCGAGGTCACCGGTGATGGCTTGGGGGAGGGCGACCAGTGCGAGCCAGAAGAGCTTCCAGAGCGACTCGAAGAGCAGCACGGGAAGCAGCTTGACCGGGTAGCGCAGGCCGAGGAACGCCAAGAGGGACATGGCGGTCAACATGCAGAGCGTCACGCCCTCGTAGAGCGGCAGGGTGGCGACGTCGGGCAGGAGCGGCCACTTCACCAGGGCGAGTCCGACACCCATCAGGAGGTAGCCGGCGCGCATCAGGTGCAGGCGGGTCAGCGACAGATCGGGATGGATAGCGGGTGCGGCGGCAGTGATGGTAGCCATGGGATTCACTCCTGGTCGAGGCGGGATGGTGGCGGTCGCGCCGGAGTACGTGATCGGGGCGTGGGTCAGCCCCGTCGCGTGGACCCGGGCTGTCTATTGGTGTTGCTGTTCCTGGGAATCGGGGTCGCGCGCGGCGTCGATGGACGTGAGGGAGATGAGGGTTACGCCGAGGTCGCGAACCTTGGTGAGCAGGCCGTGCAGCTCGGCCTGGTCCCTCACGGCAGCGCGAATTGTGGTGGTGCCGTCGTCCTCGCGGGTGAGGGCGAGGCCGCCGAACCAGGTCACCGGTGGTCGACCTGGACGTCCATCCCCGGATCGCGATGGCGATCCTGAGACATGCGGGCTTTTCGATCACGATGGAGATCTAGAGCCAGGTCTCGTCCAAGGCTACCCGCCAAGCCCTGCGGGAAGTCGGCCGAGAGCCTGGATCAATGAGCCGTTGCTGTACTTCGCTGCTGTACAAGATCAGAAAAGGCCACCTGGAAGATTCCAGATGGCCTCTGACCTGCGTCGGGACGGCCGGATTCGAACCGACGACCCCTTGTTACCCACAGTAACCGAACCAAAGTTGTCATTGCTTGCCGTAAATGGTCACTGAGCTGCAGAGACACCGCCAGGCACTCATCGCCCCTTGTCACCCTTCGTCAACGATTGGCCGGGGTTTTCGGGGGGTAAACGGGGGTCCCTCACAGAACCCCGCCAGGTCTGACCGCCCCCGCTACATCTGCCACCGGTCCTGCACGCCTCACAGCATGCGTACTGACTGAACCTGTGGCAGCCTTTCCTCGGTCAGCACAACCGTCACCGGAACCTCACGCGACGGTGGCCTCTCGATGCTGTCCCGCAACGACCGGTGCACAGGGCACTCGCACGACGGATGCAGCGGATCCGGACACCCGGCAAGAGCAGCGTTCAACCGTTGAACCCCATCAACGGCGACCGGCCACGACCAGTCCATGTCCCACGGCTCCTCCCAGGGCTCATGGAAACAATCATGATCGAAGTGCACGAGAAGGCCGGCCCCACACTGAGGACAGGCGGACAGGCTGCTCCAGCGGTAGTTGACCTGGTGCCCGGGAGTACCGTGCGGCACGCCCCAACAGCCGATACGAACAACGGTGCGCTGGTCCGCCCGACAGGCGACGCAGATGCTCATGGCTAACCCTCCTCCGCCGTCCGGCGGCATCCACCGTAGAGCTCAACGCAATCACGGACGCCGCCAACCCAACGGCGCACAGCGCGTTTCAAGGGAGGCAAGACATCGGCGCGACCACCACCGACACGGGTACCAGTACAGGGTGGTCGCCACGATGCCAGCCCCGCCTCGATCATGTACATCCAGTACAACTTCGGGGCGACCTCGACCCCGAATCCATGATCGCCGTCGATGTTCTGCCAGCAATTCGACAGGCTCGGTCGATCGGCGGTAGACCCGATCCAACCGCTCGCGCTACCGCCTGGGCTTCAGGAAGATGAAGATCGCGATCAGCGCGCCAGCGAGGGCGCCCAGAATTCAACCGCCGAGGGTGAACAGGATGTCGCGGGTAGCGGGGAAGATCAGGAGGATGACGAGGCCGACCAGGAGCCCACGCAGCGGTGAGGGCTTCTTCTTCTCGCCTTCGCTCTCTGCTTCACTCATTTCGGCGGCTCCGTTGTAGGGCGCCGGTCCTCGTCGCGCACCCGCGAGTAGTGGTATCCCATGATCCAAAGCCTTTCGTCGATGTTCGGTCGTTCACGAGTCGTCGTCGGGTCAGTTCTGTCGCTGGCAGCGCGGGTAGCGACGCCGGCGGGAGGTACGTGCGGTGAGCGTGTCCGGTCGAACGCGGGTCAGCGGGCGGCGGCGCCGGCCGGCTGGCTGAGCATCGGCAGCAGCGCCGCGGCCACCACGACGTGCAGCACGCAGAGCATGACCCGGGTGTCCGTGGTGGCGTGCTCGAGGAAAACCGGGATGAAGGAGGCCAGCAGGACCGCGCCGGCGAGTACGCTCCAGATCACCCGGGCGTGCCGGGAGGACCGCTCGATCAGCGCGAGAGAACCCCAGCCGAGCAGCGCGAAGACCAGGCTGAAGACCCCGATCTCCGGCAGGATCAGCGGGTGCGACCGGGTCGCCCCCGGGTCGGTGAGGGTGAAGTCCGTGCCGGCCGTACGGGCGACCAGGTAGAGCAGGCTGTTCGCGGCCACCGCGACGCCCACGCCCAGGGCACGTTGGCGGCGACGCCGGGTGGTGGCGCTGACGGTGCCGATGGTCCGGGCAGTGGTCGGGCTGGTCATGGCGGTCATGTCAGGACTCCTCGGATTCGGTGCCGGTGGTGGGATTGACGGTGGGGTGCAGGGCGAGCACCACCCGGTGCTCGCGGCCGCCGGGGGCGTTCTCGTCGTGGTATTTGCCGACCAGCGCGGTGACCGCGGCGGCCAACTCCTCGGCGAACGCGGCCCGGTCGCTCGCCGAGGCGAACCGGACGGCGCCGTCGAGGGTGAAGGTCGCCACCCGCCTCTTCGCCCGGTCGGCGCCGGTGATCAACGTGCCGACGTCCTGCGCGAGGCGGGCGGCGACCGCGAGCAGCCACCGCGCGGAGAGCCGGTCCGGCGACGGCGAGGGGTTGGGTCGCACCGCGGCCAGGGCCGCGGGCGAGATCACATAGGACGCCGCGGTGGCGCGCATGACCCGCTCGGTGACGTTGCCCTTGCGACGCTCCTCGACCAGCTCGATCAGGCCGTGCTGCTCGAGCGCCCGGAGGTGGTAGTTGACCTTCTGCTGCGGGCAGGCCGACCCGGGCGGCGAGCATCGTCGCCGAGGCCGGCTCTGCGAGCTCGGCCAGCAGCCGGGCGCGCATCGGGTCCAGCGACGCCTCGGCCGCCGCAGGGTCCTCGATCACAAGGGTCAGGGCTTCCGCAACGCCGTGGTCGTGATCAGATGGGCTGGGATAGGATGCGTGCGGAAGGCGCAGATGGGGACGAGTACCGCCGCACGCAGCCAGAAGCGATCCGGGGATGGTGGAAGCCCGGGGGTGTGCGTGGCGGGAAGATCACCCCGGAGCCGTCGGAAGAAAGGCCGCCAGGCCGAGTAGACCTGACCACAGGAGAGCGAGAGGGCCTTGACCGGCCAAGGAGGGTGGTACCGCGGGGCCTACGGCCTCGTCCCTCCGGCGGAGCTTCACCACACGCGCCGACGGAGGAACGATGTACCGCAGCGTACCGACCCAGGTCGATCTGCCCGAACTCGACCATGAGGTCCTGCACTTCTGGCACGCCAACAGCATCTTCGCGCGCAGCCTCGAGCAGTCCGAGGGTCGCCCCGAGTGGGTGTTCTACGAAGGGCCGCCGACCGCCAACGGCATGCCTGGCGCCCACCACATCGAGGCCCGGGTCTTCAAGGACGTCTTCCCGCGCTACAAGACCATGAAGGGGTTCCACGTCGCCCGCAAGGCCGGCTGGGACTGCCACGGTCTCCCCGTGGAGCTGGCCGTCGAGCGCGAGCTCGGCTTCTCCGGCAAGCAGGACATCGAGAAGTTCGGCATCGCGGAGTTCAACGCCCGGTGCCGCGAGTCGGTCACCCGGCACACCGACGCGTTCGCCGAGCTCACCGAGCGCATGGGCTACTGGGTGGACACGGACGAGGCCTACCGGACCATGGACCCGGAGTACATCGAGTCCGTCTGGTGGTCGTTGAAACAGATCTTCGACAAGGGCCTGCTGGTCGAGGACTTCCGGGTCGCGCCGTGGTGCCCGCGGGACGAGACCGGCCTGTCGGACCACGAGGTCGCCCAGGGCTACGAGACGGTCGTCGACCCGTCGGTCTTCGTCCGCTTCCCGCTCACCTCTGGCCCACTGGCCGACCGGGCCGCGCTGCTGGTCTGGACCACCACCCCGTGGACCCTGCCGTCGAACGTCGCGGTCGCGGTGCACCCCGACGTGCGGTACGTGGTGGCCAGCGACGGCAACGAGCAGCTCGTGGTGGCCGAGCCGCTGCTGGCGTACGCGCTCGGCGACGGGTGGGAGCTGACCGGCGAGTCGTTCAAGGGCCAGGAGCTCGAGCGGTGGACCTACCGGGCGCCGTTCGACCTGGTCGAGGTCCCCGACGCGCACATCGTGATCCTCGCGTCGTACGTCACCACGGACAGCGGCACCGGGCTGGTCCACCAGGCGCCCGCCTTCGGCGCGGACGACCTGGCCAACAGCCGGGCGTACGGCCTGCCGATGGTGAACCCGGTGCAGTCCAACGGCCGGTTCTTCCCGGAGGTACCGCTGGTCGGCGGGCTGTTCTTCAAGGAGGCCGACCGGCCGCTGATCGAGGACCTGCAGATCCGGGGCCTGCTCTTCCGTAACCAGCCGTACGAGCACGCCTACCCGCACTGCTGGCGCTGCCACACCGCGCTGATCTACTACGCCCAGCCGTCCTGGTACGTGCGGACCACCGCCGTCCGGGACGCGCTGCTGCAGGAGAACGAGCGCACTACCTGGCACCCCGCCACGGTCAAGTACGGCCGCTACGGCGACTGGCTCAACAACAACGTCGACTGGGCGCTGTCGCGCCGCCGCTACTGGGGCACCCCCCTGCCCATCTGGCGCTGCCCGAACGAGCACCTGACCTGCGTCGGCTCGCTCGCGGAGCTGGGCGAGCTTACCGGGTCCGACCTGAGCAACCTCGATCCGCACCGGCCGTTCATCGACGACGTCACCTTCGGTTGCCACTGCGGGGAGACCGCCCGCCGGGTGCCCGACGTCATCGACGCCTGGTACGACTCGGGCTCCATGCCGTTCGCGCAGTTCGGCTACCCGCACCGCAACGCCGAGCTCTTCGCCGAGCGCTACCCGGCCCAGTTCATCTCCGAGGCCATCGACCAGACGCGCGGCTGGTTCTACACCCTGATGGCCATCGGCACGCTGGTCTTCGACCGGTCGGCGTACGAGAACGTGGTCTGCCTCGGCCACATCCTGGCCGAGGACGGCCGGAAGATGTCCAAGCACCTGGGCAACATCCTGGAGCCGATCCCGCTGATGGACCAGCACGGCGCGGACGCGGTGCGCTGGTTCATGGCCGCCGTCGGCTCGCCCTGGTCGGCGCGGCGGGTCGGGCACACGGCGCTCCAGGAGGTGGTCCGCAAGATCCTGCTGACCTATTGGAACACGGCCGCCTTCCAGTCCCTCTACGGCCGCACCGCCGGCTGGACCCCGTCGGCCGCCGACCCGGCGCCCGCCGACCGGCCGGTGCTGGACCGGTGGGTGCTCTCCGAGCTGAACACGCTGGTCCAGCAGGTCGACGCGGCGATGGCGGCGTTCGACACGCACCAGGCGGGACGGTTGCTCGCCACCTTCATCGACGATCTGTCGAACTGGTACGTCCGGCGCAGCCGGCGGCGCTTCTGGCGGGGCGACCGGGCGGCGCTCGCCACCCTGCACGAGGCACTCAGCACCGTCACCCTGCTGCTGGCGCCGCTCACCCCGTTCGTCACCGAGCGGGTCTGGCAGGACATGGTCGTGCCGGTCGCCCCGACGCTGCCGGAGTCGGTGCACCTGGCCGCGTACCCGGAGGTCGACGAGTCGCTGATCGACCCGGCCCTGTCCCGGCAGATGGCGCTCGCCCGCCGGCTGGTCGAACTGGGCCGCGCCGCCCGGGCCGACTCCGGGATGAAGGTCCGTCAGCCACTGTCCCGGGCGTTGGCCTCCGCCAACGGGTTCGAGGAGCTGTCGCCGGAGCTGCTGGCCGAGATCGCCGCCGAGCTGAACGTCGGCTCGGTCGAGCCGGTGGGCGGCGCGGGCGGTTCGCTGGTGGACACCACCGCCAAGGCCAACTTCCGTACCCTCGGCAAGCGGTTCGGCAAGGGGGTGCAGCAGGTAGCCAAGGCGATCACGGCCGCAGACGCCGCCGCGCTGCGGGAGTCGCTGCGGGACACCGGCTCGGCCACGGTTCTCCTCGGCGACGAGTCGGTGACGCTCGGCCCGGACGAGGTGGTCGTGGTGGAGACGCCGCGGGAGGGCTGGGCGGTGGCCAGCGACGCAAGCGCGACCCTGGCCCTGGACCTGCACCTGACCCCGGAGCTGCGCCGGGCCGGGGTGGCCCGGGACGCGATCCGGCAGATCCAGGAGGCGCGCAAGAGCAGCGGCCTGGAGGTGACCGACCGGATCGAGCTGCGGTACCGGACGGACCGGGAGGAGACCGCGCTCGCCCTCGCCGAGCACCGCGACCTGGTGGCCGAGGAGGTGATGGCGACCGACTGCGCCGACGGTGAACCGTCCTGGCCGGACGCCCAGCCGTTCACCGACGAGTCGCTCGGCCTGACCCTCTGGCTCCGCAGGGCCTGACTCTCCGCCGCCCCGGGCCACCACCTCCCGGGGCGGTAACCCGGGTCAGCCCGCCGCCCGGACCCGCGCCGCAACCGCCCGCGCCGATCGCTGATGGGCGGCTGCCTCGTCGTCCCGACCGAGTGCGGCGGCGAGGTCGGCCAGGTACCGGGCCACCGGGCCGAGGCTGAGCACCCCGCTGCCCGCCCCGGCCAGCTCGCCGGCCGCGGGCAGCAGCTCGGCGTACGCGTACTCCATGGCGGTCTGGTCACCGACGGCGAGCGCGGCGCGGGCGATGAGGCAGGCACGGGCCTCCCGGAGCAGGTCGTGCGGTGACTCCGGGAGAGCGCGCAGCGCGGCGACCGCCTCGTCGCGGTGGCCGGCGGCAGCCAGGGCCAACGGGCGGACCCACGGCGCGTGGGGCCCCCAGTCCAGTTCGTCGCAGACCTCCGCCGGGGCAGTCGGCGGCGCGTCGGCGAGCCGCAGCGACAGCTGGCTGGCTTCGCCGGCCTAGCCCCCGCTCCCTGGGATTCTGGGCGCATTCATGGCAACCTGCACCGCCCCAGGCGCTACCACCGCGGCCTACAGCGAGTCTTCTACTACTCGGCGCAGATCAGCATCGCCACCTGTCCGGAGTCACGGCGGTTCTATGACCGCAAGAGGGCCGAGGACAAGCGCCACATCCGGGCCGTTCTCGCGCTCGCACGACGTCGCGTCATGAGTTGGGCGAAGTCCCAAGATCAGCATAGGTTTCTGGCTTGTCGAAGGTCAGGAACCGAAGATCGGAACACGGCGTGCGTTTGACCAGGGTATTTCATCGGCAGGTGGGGTTCGATCGGGCGGTCGTCGAGGACGTGTGCCTCGATGAGGACGCCGACGGTGAGGTCCTCGTCGTTGCGGCCAGGCCACGTAAGGGCGCCATGCGCCGGTGGGGCGCTGCTCGGATGAGGGGCAACAGCGCTCTGTGCGCGGTCGGCGTCAGCGTGATCAGTCGGCGGAGGGCGGGACGCGGAACTAAGCGGGATCGACGGGACGGCTCTGCTTCGGCAGGCCGGCGACGACGACGAGGTACGACTCGGTCACGAGATTGTCGACAAGCGCGGGCTCGACGTCCGCACCCGCCCGCACCGTGATCCAGTGCTTCTTGTTCATGTGGTAGCCGGGCGAGATGCTCGCGTGAGCTGCGCGGAGCGCCTCCGCGTCGGATGGATCCGCTTTCAGGATCACGACGGGCTCGCCGGGCATGGACGTCTGCAGCATGAACACCTTGCCGCCGACTTTCCATACCTCCCAGTCGCCGGTGACCTGGTGTGTGTGCTCGGAGCCGGGAAGCTCGGCGGCGCGGGCCGCGGCTCGATCCTGCACTGCCTTATCAATCTGCATCTTGACCTCCTCGAAGTCCTTAGGGGGTCGATTGCCGGGCGTCCGTCGAGGAGGTGCGGACGCCGGGCAACCGAGTCGAAGTAAGCGGGGCCGGCACCGCGGTCCGATGGCCGCCCCGTCCGTCACATGTGCGTGAAGATCTTCTCCGCGTCGAACCGCGAGACCGGCTGGCGGGAGACCCGAGCCTCGTCGGGGTAGCCGAGCGCCAGAAGCAGCGTGGTCGTGTAGTCGGTGTCGGTCAGGTCGAAGGCCGCGTCCACGGTCGTGCGGTCGAAGCCCTCGAACGGCGTTGCGTCCACCCCGAGGGATGCCGCGGCCATCATCGTGGCGCCGACGACGAGGTAGGTGTTCTTCTCAAGCCAGTGGAGCACGTCCCCGCCATAGTTCTCCGTCTGGATCTCCACGAAGTTGGAGGCGCCCGCCTCCCATCCCTTCTGGATCTCCGGGTCGGCGAAGCGCCCGTCGGCGCGCTCCTTCTCGAAGATCTCCTGCAGGTGCGTGTCGGGGATGTCCTTGCGCGTTGTGAAGACGATGGCGTGCGACGCGTTGCGCACCTTCTCCGCGTTGTCCGCGAAGCGGCCGACCAGTGCGTCCGCGAGCTTGTCCTTGCCATCCTGCGTCTCCAGCACGTGGAAACGGTTCGGCTGGATGTTGATCGTCGTCGGCGAGGTGCGCAGGTAACGCAGCAGCTGCTGGAACGTCTCCTCCGGGATCCTCTTGCTCGGGTCGAAGTAGCGGGTGAGGTGCTTCGTGATCAGCTTGTCGAGATTCAACGTCGTGCTTTCTTTCGTTTGAACGGCGGGTGGAGAGGAAAGTCAGGCCGACTGGTGGTCGGCGCCGGGGACGTCGACGACGGTGTCGCTGACGTTGTTGAGGTAGTTCGTGAGCAGGGTGACGACCACGATCGTGACGATCGCCTGGATCTCCGGGTCGATATACCCGACCTCGCGGATCGCTGCGAGGTCCTCGTCGCTGACCTGGCCACGCGTCTCGATCACGTGCTGCGCGAACTTCGCGACGGCGGCGCGCTTCGGGTCGCTGGACGTGCCCGTGCGGGCGAGCTCAATCTCCTCCGCCGACATACCGCCGAGGTTCGACGAGATGAAACCGTGGAGTGCCTGGCAGTAGTGGCAGCCGTTCGACTGAGAGACCGCGAGGGCGATCGTGTGGCGCGTCTTCGCGTCCAGGAGCTTCGCGATGCTGCCCTGCAGGCCCATCACGATCTCGAGCACGGTCGGGTTCGCGGCGAGCGTGGTGAACATGCTGGGCGCGAAGCCGAACTGCTTCGCGATGGCGTCGAGGGTGCCCTGCGTCTTCGCGTCGATGTCGGCGGGCGCGGGAGCGGTCAGGCGAGACATCGTGGTGAACCTCCGTGTGACGTTACTGGACGATTTCGTCCACTCGCTTGAGTGAACACCATCGAAAATGGGTTGTCAAGCCCAGTCTGTGTTATGTTGATGACATGCAGGTGAACAGCGGGGATGTCGGCGGGCGCGGGAGCGGTCAGGCGAGACATGGTGATGAACCTCCGCGTGAGGTTGCTGGACGATTTCGTCCACTCGCTGGAGTGAACACCATCGAAAATGGGTTGCCAAGCCCAGTTCGTGTTATGTTGACGACATGCAGGTGAACAACGGGGCGGATGCAGCCCAGAAGCTCACTCCCAAGGGCCAGGCCACGCGCGAGCGAATACTGGAGCACGCGGCCGCGTTGATCTACGGCAAAGGGGTCCACGCAACCAACAACGAGCTCGTCCGCCGCGCTGCAGGCGTGAGTGGATCGCAGCTGAGTCACTACTTCCCCACCAAGGAGAGCCTCGTCCTGGCGGTCATCGACTGGCAGGCCGACAGCGTCCTCGGCTTCCATCGCAGCGAACGGTTTGCCAGCTTCGACACCGTCGAAGCGTTCCAGGACTGGACGGACTTCTACGTCCTCTCGGGGCGTCCGTTCGAGGCCGGCTGCAGCCTCGGCTCGCTCGCGAGCGAGATCGTCAAGACCGATCTCGACGTGCACGACCGGCTCGCGGAGGTGTTCGCGCAGTGGCGCGAGATCTTCCGCGTCGGGCTCGATCGCATGCGGCAACTCGGCCGCATCGACGCGTCCGCCGACCCCGCGCGGCTCGCCGACATGTTCCTCGCGGCGTATCAAGGCGGCATGCTCCTCGCTCAGGTCGCCCGGGACATCGGCCCCCTGCAGGACGCGCTCTCTGCGGCGGTTGACCATCTGCGGACGTTCGTGACGTCTGACGACCAGCACATGGGCTGACGCGGCGCATCCGAGCCTCGGGTGTCGGAGCGCGGAAGAAGGTCTGGCGAGCTGGTAAGACGACCACGTCGGGCGACGCGAAAGGGCGTCCGCTCTGTTAGCAGAAACGGACGGCTCGCCGACATCCAGCCTCACGAATTCATGGGCTCGATGGCGTGATGGCTGATTGCCGGCCCTGACGTGAAGGAGGTGCCGTCCTACCTGGAATGGTCTGGATTGCCTAGATCGAGAATCTTCCAGAAGGGCGGCACCTGCCAGGTGAAGCGTACGACATCGACCAGGTTGCGTATGAAGGCTGCGCGTGCCAAACGATTGCGGCGTAAGCGACGCATCGAACAACGCGCCAACGCCTGGGCCCGCGGACTGACGCTGACCACCGGGGCGTCCGGGCTGATCGGTGCGGTCGGCGCCCCGTTGCTGCGGCTGCTGGCCGAACAGTCCGGGCTGCGCTAAGCCAGCCCGGCCACCCTGCGCCGAGTGCTACTCAACGCGCCAGCCCGCCTCGTGCGCCGCGCCCGTAAACGGCTGATCCGCCTCGACGACACCCACCCGCACCAGACCGACCTCATCCTCGCCTGGAACAAGATCCACGCCCTGGTCACCCCGCCGTAACGGCAATCCCACCCGCCCCGACCAGACGAGAGGCCCCGCCCACCCGGCCCGCGAAGGGGATACCAGGGCCGAACCCGGCCACCAGCCGGGCCGTCACCACGCCCGAACACCGAAACCACCACGAACCAAGCGGCAACCACCGATATCTCACCGGCACTCCAAGATCGTGAAAGATCTGGGCCGTCGAGGACCTGTGGTCAACGATGAAGTCCAGCCCGGGCAACATCGCCGTCGACAGCGTGGACCATCTCGCCGCGATCATCCGCAACCGACTCAAGCGTATCCAGTACCGACCCGACCTGATCCCCGGCTTCCTCGCCCAGACCGGACTCAGCCTGGAACCGGAACCACCGTCACCGAAACAGACCCCAGACTTTCAACCGCTGCACCAGGGCACCCGCCCAACCACCCGGCACAAGAATCCACCCGGCAAGGACCTGACCGACAAGCAGAAGAGGTACTGTTCAGCGATCGACGCATCAGCATCTGCGAGGTGGCTGATGCCGGCGACCACGACAACCCCTGGAAGGTTCGGGTCGTTCACACCGACGCCGACGAGCCAGCTGTTGTCCTCGGTATGGACGACCTCGCGGGCTGGCTCCGTCACCCGTGAGTACGGTCCGCCGGATGACCGCCCCTAATTAGTAAGGAAAGCGGTCATCGGAGAACGGGAACTCGACCTGGCGGAATAACTCGTGCGGCACCCAGCGAGCATGCCTCTCTCAAGATCCCGGCACGGCGCGATCAGGGGCTGGTGCGGTCGGTGCTGCGTGGATCGCTGACCCGGCGGTCGGCGTAGATGTGACCAGCACGTGCGATGTCTCGCCACGGCCGAGCCTTGTTCAGCGCGATGTCGAGCACGGGATCGGTGCGGTCCAGGTCGACGCAGATCACGTCGGGCCCATCCGAGCGGGCGTGCCTCAACACGTGGCCATGCGGGCCGAGAACCGCCGATGGCGTGGCCGGCGCACACTGGGCGGGCACGGCAATGCTGACCCAGAACCCGTTCACTGCGGCATGGCCGCGGGCGATGACCTCGAAGACCGGGTCCTCGGAGAAGGTGGAGAACAGGACGCAATCCACGCCCAGGACCCGCTGCTGCATCCACAGCTCGGGAAAGTTCACCTCGATACAGATCAGGCACCCAAAGCGGAAGCCGTCCACCTCAAAGGTGCAGGCGTGGTCCCCGGGTGTGTAGAAGCCGGTGATCTCAGCGTGGGACAGGAACCGCTTGTCATACCGGTCGACCAGCTCACCACACTCATCGATCACCCACAGCGAGTTGTGCGGCCAGTGATCGCCGGACAGCCGGTGGTTGCCTCCGGCCACGACCCAGACGCCGAGTTCCGCGGCGAGTGCCATCGTGCGGTGCAGCTGCTCGGTGACCGGCGCCCAGTCGATACGCCATCCGGCGTAATGTGGCTTCGCCGCGCCGGCGTACCCGGACAGCGCGCCCTCGCCGAGGTGGACGAGCCGCGCGCCCTGGTCAGCGGCGTGGTGCATCGCGGCGCGGATCGCCGTGCCATTCGCACGCGGGTCCGTGGTGACCTCGGTCTGCGCCACGGCAATCCGGATCTTCTCAGCGGTGCTCATCCGCGGCACCGTAACGGATGGACGAACCGCGCATCGACGGCTGAATCGCCGTCACGGTCCGTGCAGGTCGCGCCATGATGTGTGCGCGGATCTGTCGATGACAGTGCACTCGATCATGCCGATGAGAGGTGCACCGACTGAGGCGTCGCCACAGCTTTCCCGTGGGCGTTTTCAAGCCTGCATCGCCAACTCGGCACCGAGACGACTATCGAGCTGCCACAAGATCCTCTCACTGTTGGAATTCAAGGCCCGGAGTGGAGGACTCGAGTGACCGGGGTCACGCCCGGGTATGTCACGGATCGGAAGGCCGCCTTGTCCCATGGCCATGACGGAGATGAAGAACCAGAGTGTGATCGTGGCCGGAGCCAGTGGTGTTTTCGGCCGGCACATCCGCGAGGCGCTGACCGGCGCCGGGCACACCGTGCTAGGCGTGGGCCGCGGCGAGGGCAACGAGATCCGCGCCGACCTGCTCGACCGCGACGGACTGCTGCGGGCGTTCGAGGGGATCAAGGCCGACGTCGTGGTGCACGCCGCGACCGCGTTGCGCAAGCCGCCGATGACGCACAAGGGCATGTTCGGCACCGACGACCTGCGGGTCACCGGGACCGCAAACCTGATCGAGGCGGCCAAACTTGCGGGCGTACGCCGCTTCATCGGCGAGAACGTCGCCGTCGGCTACGGCTACCGCGACTTCGGCGACCGCGTTCTGACCGAGGCCGACGAGTTCGGGGCGTCCGTGACGGACCCGAACATCAACCGGCACCTGGAGGGCATGCGGGAGAAGGAGCGCTTGCCCCGGGAGTCGGGGCTGGAGGCGATCTCACTGCGATTCGGCTTCTTCTACGGGCCGGGGGGCACCGAGACGATGGTGCACATGCTGCGGAAGCGACAACTGCCGGCGTTCAACGACCACGGTCACATCTCGCCGTGGACGCACCTGGCCGACGCGGCCGCCGCCGTCGTCGCGGCGATCGATCGCGGCCGGCCCGGTGAGGCGTACAACGTCGTCGATGACCACATGGGCTTCGGGGAGATGATCCGGGCGATCGCCGAGACCTTCGGCACACCCAAGCCGTTCACCGTGCCCACGTGGATGATGGCGGTCGCGCCCTACATGCACCTGATGCTCGGCGTCACCATGCGGGTCTCGAGCGACAAGGCCCGCCGCGAGCTCGGGTGGCAGCCCGCGTACGCGACGGTGCTGGACGGGCTGCGGGCGCAGGCGCTCGGTCACGTCTAGCCTGTTCCCATGATCGATAGCCAGGTCTTCGCTCAGCATCGGCGGCTGCTCTTCGACGTCGCGTACCGGATGACGGGGAGCGTCGCCGATGCCGAGGACATCCTGCAGGAGGCCTGGCTGCGGTGCCGCGACGTCGACGGCGGCCAGCTCGCGAACCCCCGGGCGTACCTGGTCAAGACCGTCACCAACCTCTCGCTCAACCAACTCACCTCGGCCCGCGCCCGCCGCGAGACGTATGTCGGGCCGTGGCTGCCCGAGCCGGTGCTCACCGCGCCCGACGCGGGCCAGGAGGCCGAGATGGCCGAGTCGATCTCGATGGCGATGCTCGTCGTCCTGGAGACGCTCACCCCCGCCGAACGCGCGATCTTCCTGCTCCACGACGTTTTCGGCTACAACCACGCCGAGGTCGCATCCATTCTGGACAGGTCCGAGGTCGCGGTGCGGCAGACCGCAGTCCGGGCGCGGGCGCACGTCGCGGCCCGCCGGCCTCGCTTCGACGTCGACCAAGGCGTACGCCGAGAAGCAGTGGACCGGTTCCGCAAGGCCTGTGCCGGAGGCGACCTGAACGCGATGATGGAACTCCTGGCGCCCGAGGTGATCTGCTGGTCGGACGGCGGTGGCAAGGTGACCGCGGCCCGCCGGCCGCTGGAAGGCGCCGACAACGTCGCCCGCTGGCTGCTCGGGGTCTTCGCCAAGCCGGAGACGCAGAACACACGGCTCGTGATCACCGAGATCAACGGCGGGCCGGGCATCCTCGGCCTGGCCGACGGGCAACCGGCCGGGGCGATCTGCCTCGACTTCGACGGCGAGCGGATCACCGGCGTACGCATGCAGGGCAACCCGGACAAGCTCCGAGGCCTCACCCGCTGATCCCACCTCCCCCGTCGATCATGAACCTAAGATGATCCTCAACGGAACAGTTCCGGATCACCGTGCCATTCAGCCAGCCACATCAACCAGTACGCCGACAGGCGGTAAGTTGAACAGCCAGCGACCTGGCAGCCGTCAGCCGCACTCCGGCCACGCCTCGTCATGCCCCGCTGGCCCATGAGTTAGCAGGGCCTGCCGAACCTCAGCCAATGCCATCGCGGCACATCCACGTCGGCGAAGGCCGCGTCGTGGTACGACTGCGTCAAGGGCAGGCAGAAACGGCAGAAGCGGGCGAGCCGATGACGGGTGGTGCAGCGGGGCTGCGGCGGAGACCCGAGGATCCACAGCGAGCGACGTTCCTGGAACTGTTCTTCGACCTGGTGTTCGTCCTCGCGCTCTTCCGGGTCTCGCAGGGGCTACTGGAGCATCTGACCTGGACCGGCGCCTTCCAGACGCTGGTGTTGCTGCTCGCCCTGTGGTGGGTCTGGGTCCATACCGCGGGGGCAGCCGACATACTCGACCCGCGACGAGCGCCGATACAGCTGCTGGTCATCGCGACGATGTTCGGCACTCTGTTGCTGGCCGCCGCCGCCCCGGAGGCGTTCCACGAGCGAGGCCTGTTCTTCGCAGGTGCATACGTCGCCATTCAGGTCGGCCGCAGTGTGTTCATCGTGGCCGTCGTGCGTGACGACGAGGTACGCCCCTTCTACCTGCGGCTGCTCTTCTGGTTCGGCGTATCTGCCGTGCCGTGGATCGCGGGAGCCGCCGCGCACGATACGGCGCGTGCCGTGCTATGGACGCTCGCGCTGGCCGTGGAGTACACGGCGATCGCACTGCGCTACCCCACACCGTGGTTTGGCCGGGCCCGTGCAGCGGAGTTCGCGATCTCCGGCGAGCACCTGGGAGAGCGCTACCGGCAGTTCTTCATCATCGCGCTCGGCGAGTTGATCCTGGCGACGGGGCTGGCCTTCGGCAACGGCGGTTTCGAGGCCGAGCGGAGCGCTGCGGTCGTAGTGGCGTTCGCCACCATCGTGCTGCTGTGGCGGATCTACATCTACCGTGCCGGTGAACTGTATGACATGGCCCTGGCAGCCGCCCCCGACCCACTCCGCGTGGGCATCCCGGCGGCGTACTCCCACCTCGCCATGATCGCCGGCATCGTGGCGATCGCCGTCGGCGACGAGCTTGTCATCGTGCACCCGTTCGGACACACACAGCCGGCCTGGATCGCCGTGATCCTCGGCGGGCCCGCACTGTTCCTCGCCGGACGTGCCCTCTTCGAGTATGCGGTGTTCCGCCGTGTGTCCTGGGATCGGCCGATCGGGGTCCTCGTGCTCGCCGTCATCTCCCCAGTGATGATCCTGGTGCCGCCGCTAGGCGTCGCCACCGCCGCCGTCGTCGTCCTGGTAGGAGTCGCCGTAGCTGACGCGATGCGCGCACGACGACACCCACGCGAACTGCCGTCACGACCCGGCTCGGCGGCGATCGAGCCCTGAACCGCGCCATCCACGCCATCGCGCTGACCCGCATACGAAGTTGCCCTCAAACCCGGGCCTACGTCCAGCGACGCACCGCGGAGGGAAAGACACCACGAGAGGTCAAGCACGTCCTACGGCCAGCCCGCTGATCTACCGGCCGATGAGCACAGCGCCTACCCGTTGCGAGCGGCACACGTGCGGCAGAATCAGAGGGGATGCAGGTTGTCAGCCTGCGCACGCGGATCGAGCACCGTCTTAGGAATTCTCGGCGTCGCTGAGTGGGCGGTCGATCTGCCTGCGGCCGGCGCAGGCCCGCGGCGTCATGGCGCGTTGGGGCCTGACCGTGGTTGACCCTCGTCAGCGCTGGAATCGGGCACGCAACGGGCACGCTCCGCCCCAAGGGCAGTACGCCCCCACGCAGGGCTGTGGCACGGCTCGTTCCACTGACCATCCTCGCGACATGCTCGGCAACCTTTCACTACTCCTTGTCATAGAGTCTTTCCAGTGCGTTGCGAGGTGGGTTACGGTGGGACTGCCCCGGGTTTGGTTGACTCGCGGGGCTGAGTGGTTCAGGCCGCGTGTGCGGGCCTGTTGATTGTCTCAAACTCGATCGGGGTGAGCTTGCCGAGGCGTCGTTGCCGTCGGCGGCGGTGG